>JAIRJY010000051.1 GCA_031260365.1 Nitrososphaerota archaeon
GGAAGGGCATACGTTTTTCGAAAACAGTTCTTATGCATAAAATCGTTGTAGGTTTGGCCATAAACTTTTGGTTCTTTAAAAGAGAACTACCATTTCACTTAACTTAGGACATGACCGAAGCGTCATTGTTCCAAAACGCAACAGACGACTAACAGTAAAGGTTGCAAAAACAATAGACGAAACTATCAGTCTTTTAGAAGTAGGTTTTGAATACGTAACAGGTGAATATGCTGATGGAGGAAAAATATTACGCAAACGCAAATAAACATGCCCATGATAACAAAAAAGCAATCTAAAACTCCCACAGTTAACCTAAAAGTTTAAATTTTGTATGTTTTGTTTTAAAAACTTTTTATTACTTTAAGCCCGAAAACGTGTTTTAGGCGTGTTTAAGGCAAAAAACATGCTTTTAAACAGTCATCCTAATATAGGAAGACAGAGTGGTAATAACATGTTATCTGGATTCTTGAGAAAAGTACGGCTAATCGTTTTTTCTCTGTTCCTAAAAAAGTAAAAATGGGAATGTTACATTTGAGGCAAAAAAAATCCACGTTAGGCGAACACCTTGCTCTCGTATCCGTCAGATATAATGTTTATCCAGCTGAAGTTGTTCAGGCATTAGTGGATGCTAAAAAGAACGGCAAAGCTACTTGTGGAGAACTCTCTGTGGATTATCGTGGAAAAGCAAAAGAAGAAATGATTTTTTTAATTAAAAAAGATGACAGCGTTGTTGCCCAATTCAGAGTTGACGAAGACTTCTTATCTCGAAGTAACGATGCGTCTTTTGAAAATTATATGAGTACCGACAAAATACGTAAAAAAATTGCTAAACAAAACACAGACACAATTTTTAACACTGTCTCAGAATTACGCTCTGGAATGAGGCACATAAATCTTAAAGCTAAGGTTCAAGAAATACCAAAACCAGCGCAAGTACACACACAATTTGGTAACACAGCAATGGTCGTAAATGCTTTAATAGGTGACGAAACAGGCACGATCAAACTCTGCCTCTGGGAAGGACAAATAAACACAATATCTCTGGGAGAAACAATCGAAATACAGAATGCCCAAGTCTGTCTCTTCAGAGGAGAAAAACAAATAAGACTAGGTAAAAATGGCATCCTAACAGCACTAAACGCAACACAAACAACGACACAGACATCACCATCAATCGCACAATAGACAACCTCATTCTATAGGAAGTATCTTCTGAAAAATTATTGTTAGTGTTTTTAACTGTTCAAGGTAACCTGCTAAATGATTTAGCATAAACTTGCGAATTTATATTTTTACAAAAAACTTGGTGGAACACCTTCTACGTTGCAGACTGTGTTAAAACTAATTTCTACAAATTGCGTTATACATTAATGTGTAGTTACACTATTTGATACGCCTTGCATATTGTGGTTTGACACGTTAGATTTTGAGTTTTGACAGACTGGTAAACGGCGTAGTTTCACTGAATTGTTAAAAAGTGGGAATGTAGCGTGCAACTGCTATGCTTGCTATAAAGACTTGAAATATCCTTGTTTAACGCTGAACAATTGCAATGTATTTTAATATGTCAAATATTTTATATACTATTGTATAGTGTAATATTTGAGATGTATTGCTCATGAACATAACATTTGTGCCTGTATTTGATTTCAGTTTGTCCTGTAAACATGTGCGTGCGTTTTTATTGGAAAAGAAAATGGTGAAATAGCTTGAAATTAACTTTAAAAAAAACAATTGCATTAATGTTAACAGTTGGTATGCTGCTAAGCGTGCTGTTAACAGTTGGTATGCTGCTAAGCGTGCCACAAACCAACTTTCCTTTACCAAAGAACCCTTTGACAATACGTGTTGACGGTGTGGATGTTACATTAGAACATGCAATTGAAACAGCAAATGTCGAAGGTTCAGCTCTAATCCAAATTGTTAATGATATGACTGTAATAGACGTTATTAGTATCACATCAGATGTAACAATAGTTGGTGCCGAAGGCGCACATACAATCACTATGTCCAGAGTCACTCAGGTCGAAAATGGCGGTAGCTTCACATTGGGAGACGGCACGAGCGCAAATACTTTGACAATTTTAGGTGCTGTAAGTGTCACAAACGGAGAGATTAATGTTAAAGATGGAATCATACTGAAAAGCGGCGGTTACGCGTTGCATTTAAGCGGTACAGACGCGGTTGGTACGATAAGTGGCGGACACATTGAAGGAGCAACCGGCGCCTTAAGTCTTGTTGAAGGTGCTAAGATCAGCGAAATCAGCGGAGGAGTATTCTATGGCAAACAAGAAACAATTTATTTAACTGGAAATGATACTCGAATTGAAAAAATTTCCGATGGAAAATTCTATCAAACCGATCCTGATATAGCTCTTCATGGTCAAACCATTTTCGTGGATAACAATGCCACAATCGGTACAATATCTGGAGGATACTTTGAAGCAGTTCGCAACAGTGCCATGATCATAATTCGCGGTGCATGGGTCGAGGAAATCAGCGGAGGCGAATTTGTAGCCATACGCCCAGGCACACAACAAGATGGGAACGCCCCAGACCCCTGGAATAGTGTACTTCGCATCGAGGCTGAACGTAACCTTAAAACTGGCGTAGGTACAATCTCTGAAGGACTTTTCCATGGAGGAGCCCGCTTTGGCATATTGCTAATAAATTATTTCGGATCTACTACTGGTCCTCGTATTGACCTCATTTGTGGAGGCAATATTCAAGGGATTGTTGCACTGCAACCTGATGTAAATAGTTATGTCGGCGAAATTTCTGGCGGAACCATCGCCGGACGCCAAGGCATATTAAACGTAGGTACAATAGGAAAAATCAGCGGAAACGTGGAAATAAGCGGTACAACTTCATATGGCATATTTAATTATGCCGGCGGACAAATTAATGAGATTAGTGGCGGCAAAATAACATCAAACAACGAACAAAGTATTGCAAACGTAGGAATAATCAAGCTGATTTCCGGTGGCACAATCATATCTAATAGCTATCATGGCATTACAAACCATGGAATAATCAAGCTGATTTCCGGTGGCACAATTATTGGTGCCAGAAATGCCATTTATTGCTATACATCATCTGCAGATAAAATAGAGTCTGAGGGAGTTCTTGAAACCATTACTAACGGTGTTTTCTGGGGAAAGAATGGTCCAGCAATTACCATGTGTTCCACCTTAAAACTTGAACCGGGTTTAAGTGATCCTAGGGGGTTGGGTCGTTACCAGTCAGGAAATGGTCTCATTTTCAACGATGAGAACCTAGTGGTATACCCTGCGGGTTACTTTATGAGTTCTCAAACAATATCTGTAGAAAGTATTGTAGACATTGAATTTAGATATCTAACACTGGACAATAAGCATCCTATTGTTTATGTGTTAAACGGCGGAGTTAATGCTGATAAAAATCCGTGGTCATATGATGTAACAGATCTTCCATGCGATATTATTGATCCAACTAGGGCGGGTTACGACTTTCAAGGTTGGATGGTTAAAAATAATGCAGGTACTTTTGGACCATTCGTTAATTATAATATTCCTGTTGGGTCAACGGGTACTATTACGTTAACTGCTACATGGTCTGCAAATAAAGTTCCATATATTGTGTACTATTATTTGCAGAATTCAAAAACTCCGTTAGCCCCCAGCAAAACTATATCTGACCAAACTATAGATACAACAATAACTGAAATTGCAATAGATATCGAAGGATACACAGCACTCGAACCCACAACAATAACTGCAACACTAAACGCCACCGACAACACAATCACGTTTTACTACACCAAAAACTCTGACAACGGCGGAGAACCTACAACTACTCCTTCGCCTGGTGTGTCTTCTTCGCCTGGTGTGTCTTCTTCGCCTGGCTCCTCTGTACCTCCAAGTGGCGGTGAGGATGGTTTGCCTGTTTGGGCACTTGTGAATCTAGTGTTGAGTGTAGTTGGTGTCGTATTGGCAATCCTGTTAGTATCCTGTGTGTT
>JAIRJY010000113.1 GCA_031260365.1 Nitrososphaerota archaeon
CCTATGCGTCCTTGAAAAAGCACGCAAAGACGATGCAAAAGTAATCTTTGCCTCAAGTGCTGCAGTATATGGCAACCCAACAGTGTTTCCCACACCTGAAAACTATGGTTTCCAACCCTTCTCCTGTTATGGCTTATCCAAAGTCATCGGAGAACAATACTGCCAAATGTACCGTGAACAATACGGACTTGACATCACGATAACACGATTTGCCAACGTCTACGGTTCAAGATGCCACGGCGTAATACACGACTTCTTAAACAAAATCGCTAAAAACCCTGACAAACTCGAAATAATTGGCACCGGACAACAATGCCGCGATTTCGTACACGTTTCAGACGTAGTAAACGCATTAATTAAAATTGGTACAATGTCATCTGTAAACGGAAAAATTTACAACCTCGGGTTTGGAAAAACAACATCAATAATTGATCTCTCTAAAATGATATTAACTATACTAAACCTGCAAAACAAAACCGTTGTAACAACAACAAACATTTCTTGGCCAGGAGACGTAACCAAAATATGGTTTGACATAACCAACGCAAAGAAAGAGTTAAATTGGCAACCCCAAGTAACACTTGAAGATAACATAAAAGAAATTATTACCGAGAGGAAAATCATCACATGAGCACATCACCAGTAAAGGGAATATTTGCACTTTTAAGAATGCCATACTGGCTAATGACTGGTGGACTATCACTTCTTACAGCTTTTGCCATAACAAAAGGCATGATTGAACCTCTACAGATGCTGCTAATTTTTCTATATATGTCTTTTATCACCAGCGCAGGATTCGCCATAAACGACTTCTTCGACCGAGAAAGTGACGCCGTAATAAAACCCAAACGACCCATACCCGCAGGTGCACTAACGCTTAAACAAGTACTAGCTATCTCCACCATACTCTTCACAGCTGGATTAACAATATCCTACTTCCTAGGCTGGCTTAGCTTTGCAATAATTGCAATAGACTCAATATTACTCCTATCCTACTCTTACCTCATAAAACGAAAATCCGGATTCGCCGCAAACATCCTCGTTGGCATATTAACCGGAACTGCATTCATGTACGGACAAGCAGCACTCGGCAACGGAATCACACTTCTCTCTATAAGCCTCTACCCAATAGCTTTTGGCACAATCGGCGGAAACATCCTAAGAGATATTCTAAGCTTAGAAGGCGACGCAAAGGTAGGCTACCCAACATTACCACAAAAAATTGGCAGCATCAGCGCAGCAAAAATTGGTGCCCTATTTTTCATGCTCACAGGTTTACTCGCGCCCCTCCCATACTTTATTGGAAAACTCCAAGGGCAAATAGGTTTTACAATATACTACCTCCCACTAATACTAGTATGGAGTATACTGCTAATTTACTCCTCCATACGACTAGCAACATCCGCTTCTACAACACAAAACATACGTAAATACGAACGAATAGTTACAATGTCTATGATTCTACTCCCCTTAGCCTTGATAGTTGAAACAATAGTTGGAATACTATTATGAGCAAAACAAAAAGCATCTGCCCTGAGTGTCAAAAAAAAATTGATGCTCAACTAACCGAACAAAATGAACAAATAAAAATTACAAAACGATGCCCTGAACACGGTGAATTCAAAGCAACGCATTGGCAAAGCAAACCCATATTTGAACACATGACAAAATACGATAGCTTCCAGTACCTAGGTGACCATAACTCACCAAAAAACCCTGAAGGTTGTCCATACGTCTGTGAAACATGTCAAAACCACGCGTCTGGCACAGTAATAGGTGTAATCGATGTAACAAAACGTTGCAACTTCAAATGTGCAGTATGCTTCTCAACATTCCCAAATCAAGACAACGATTATGAACCAACAAAAGAAGCACTCATAGACATGCTAGAATTTGCGGCAAAATCTAACCCTAAACCACCAGCAATACTCTTCTCAGGCGGAGAACCACTCGAACGTGAAGACATGCCCGACATAATAGCTGCTGCGCACCGTCTAAAATTTATGACTATACTAGCAACAAACGGAACACACCTTGTCAACACACCAGGATTAGCTAAACAACTAAAAGAAAAAGGTCTAAACATAGTATACCTCTCCTTTGACAGCTTTAACGAAAACTTTAACAAAAAAATCCGCGGATTACCTCTTGTAGACATCAAACTAAACGCCATAAAAGTTTGCCGCAAATACGACATAGAAATTATTTTAGTCAACACCCTGATGAAAAGCTTAAACGATAACGAAGTTGGTGACATGATACGTTTCGCCGCCAAAAACACCGACATCATCAGAGGTTTAATATTTCAACCCATCGCCTTCACTGGTAGAGCAACCGAAAATCCTTTTCGCGAAAACTTTCGAGAATGGGGCTTTGCCGAAGACGTAGAAAAACAAACAAACGGAGAAATAAAATCTACAGACCTCTACCCCATGTCAGTTATGACATCTCCAATTAAAATAATGCGAAAATTCATGCAAAAACCTTGGCCACTATTTAGCTGCAGCCCACAATGCGGCATTGTAAACTGGGTTTACGTTTCTAAAGACGGCAAAATGTTCCCAATCAATCAGTTTGTAAACTTTGACAAATTCTTCAACTACATACGAAAAACCGCAGAAAAAGCTGAAACAAAAGGCAAAATATCTCTACTCACCTCACTTTTCATGGGTGCTATGCTATCTATGCGCATGTTAGCAGTAACAAAAGAAGTAGGCACATTTACCCTACTTAACAGCATTCTCCGCATGCATATCTCTCCATCATACGCTTCACTTGGAAAAATACGACGACAAATATTTCTATTAGGCTGCATGGCATTCATGGACTCTTACAACTTCGATGTCAACAGAGTTAGACGATGCGTTGTCCACTACATCACACCTGACAAAAAAATTATCCCCTTCTGCGCATACAACAATGTACATAGAGTACAAATAGAAAAAGAATACATCAAACGCCAACAAACAGCTAACAAATAACAACGATAAACAACATGCCCTTTATTTTTACTAATTTAGTCGTTTAGTATTGATCTACTATTTTCTCATATTGTTTCTAGTTGTCCTACTGCTGATGTTAATTGTCTTGCGTTTTTTCTAGTGACTAGTATATTTTGTTTGAGTTAACATCATAAAAAATTGTATAATAAAACCCTGTTTATTGTCAATTTTCATGTGCGTATCCTTGAACGTAATATTGTTTTATCTAAGAGTTTATATTTTCACACAACTTCGGTATATAATCAAGTCGACAAAATAAAGACCAAAATATTAAAATAAAAAAAGTATTTACAACTTACGTGGAATAAGCTATGAGTGACCAAAAACATGCGTTTATTATCGTAACAACTCCAATGGTTGCTGGTTACAAAATTAAAAAAGTTCTAGGACTCGTAACGGGTTTAACTCCTCGTACTAGAGGTGTTTTAGGTCAATTTAAAGGCGGAATCGAGTCAATGTTTGGCGGTGAGGTTACATCTTTTACTTCTGAGATCGAGAAAGCGCGTTGGGAAGC
>JAIRJY010000131.1 GCA_031260365.1 Nitrososphaerota archaeon
ACTTGTTTTAACGCTTCAAGTAATTTAATGTTATTTTCAGGCAAACCAACAGTTACGCGAAAACAGTTCTCATATTGTAGAAGTTTTCCCCATTTTTTGAGCATAACGCCCCGTTTGAGCAACGCCTCATACACAAAATCCGCAGGTAATTTTGTATTCATAAGTACAAAGTCAGCCTGTGAATCAAATGCTTGCACACCCTCTATTTGGTTTAATGCTTTTATGAGTTTTTCCCGTTCTGTCTTTAGAGCAGTAACTGCCGTTTGCATTATGTCTATGTTTTCCAACATTTTAATACCCATTTGTACGGTAAATCCACTCACTGGATAAGGCAAAGGAGCTTTTTTTGTTAGAATTTCTGCGAGTTCAGGATTGGCGACAACGTAGCCAAGTCGTAGCATGGCAAGTCCGAAAGCTTTAGAAAAAGTCCGTAGAATTATCATATTTGGAAACTCACGAATACGTGACACAAAGGAGTAATCAGCAAACTCGCTGTATGCCTCGTCTAATATAACAACTCCGGGGAAAGCTTTGGTTAAAATCTCTATATCTTCAGATTTCATTTGATTACTAGTCGGATTGTTAGGTGAACATAAGTATAACAAACGAGGTTTTGCTGAAAAAAAAGATAACATTGTGGGTACATCAAGTTGGAAATTGTTTTTCAGGGGTATTGTGATATATTCACCTTCTTGTCGCTTCACACATAACTGTGGAATCACAAAAGATGGCTCAAATGAGAGGGCAGTATCACCTTTTTCGATAAAAATCCGGATAATACGATCAAGCAATTCATCTCCTGCATTACCAATAGATAGACTATCCTCAGAAACACCAAGATATTCAGCCAATTTCTCAACTAATTTTGGCACTTCGTCTTCAGGATACATCCGCAAATCAATCTCGTCAGCAACCTGTTTAATCAAATGTGTTTGACGGTTTCGATTAATAAAGAGGTTCTCGTTAAAGTTTAACTTTACAATCTCAGAAGTATCAATACATAGCTGTTGGGCCAATTTTTTAGGTGTAACACCGGCAGAGTAACAATCAATTGTTTGCAGTTTCAATTTTTTCTGTTCAAGCCATTCACAATATGATTCATTCATTATTGAAACCTCGCAGCTAACGCTTTGTAGTGGTTAGGAAGGTTTTCTGCGTCTGTGAGTATTTTGATGTTATTTTTTGTTTTCTCTAAATCTTCCTTGGAACACTCCACAATGCTTACACGCCGTGAAAAATCAAATACTCCTAACGCTGAAAATGACTGCGCAAATGTTCCTGTGGGTAAAACGTGGTTAGTTCCACTTGCATAATCACTAAGAGAAACGGGACTATAAGGACCAAGAAGAATTAACCCCGCAATCAACTTTTCGGATAGTTCTTTTGCGTTTTTTGTTACAATTTCCAAATGCTCAGGTGCAAACTGGTTAGACAGTTTTACCATTTCCTCCAAGTTGTCACACGTAATTATGAATCCATATTTTTTAAGGGATAGTAAAATTTTTTCGCTCCGCTCAGTTGAAACAATAATTTCTGCCAAATATTGCTGTACAGCCTCGGCTATCTGCACAGAAGTCGTAATTAAACCTGCAACACTATCTGTTCCATGTTCAGCCTGTGAAATCATATCAAACGCAACTAATCTTGGATCAGTTGTTTCATCAGCTAAAATCAATACTTCACTTGGTCCAGCAGGCATATCAATAGCAACATCAGCGGAAACCAAAATTTTTGCTGCAGTCACATATTTACTTCCAGGTCCAACAATTTTACGGACCGATTTTATTGTTTGTGTTCCATAAGCTAATGCTGCAATAGCCTGAGCACCACCTATTTTGTAAACTTCAGATGCACCACAAATATCTGAAGCAACAAGAACCAAAGCATTCACTTCGCCATTCGCATTTGAAGGAGAACATACAACTATACGTTTTACACCAGCAACTTTAGCAGGAACCACAGTCATAACAACAGAACTTGGATAAGCAGCTTGCCCGCCTGGAACATAACATCCTACACTTTCTAGAGGACAAAAAACAGTTTTTACTGCAATACCATCAATATCAAGTTGATTTCCAGTTTGTAACTGCTGTTTCTGGTAAAGTTCAACCCGTTGTTTCATAAACTGCAAAGCAGCTATTTGCTGAGAGGTAACCTTACTATAAGCAGTCTTTATTTCTTCTGCAGATACTCTTAAAGTCTGTGGAGATAATTTTACTTTATCAAATCGTTCTGCAAAATCAATAAGTACACTATCACCATATTTACGCACTCGTTCAACTATGATTTTTACAGTTTCCGTTATCTGGTCTATGCTTTTTTGATCCTGAGGCTTGAACCAGTTTGAGGGCAGTGTTTTTGCTGTACATTGTTTAACTATTTGGGTTTGCATTGGCAATCGGTTCTCCGCGCTATCTCATCTAGCGCAAGTACTTGTCGAGGTTCATACACAACTAATCCCTGAGCGATTTTACGAATTTTCGGCAAAAGGTCGATCAAACAGTCTTTCTCTATGACAGTGTTCACACTAACCCAAGTATCATCTGCAAGAGGGGAAATAGTTGGATTTTTCAGTGCTGGTAATTCTGTAAGCAATGTCTGCAAGTTCGCCTTCTTCACGTTAACAAATATGTGCATCCGCTTCTGACCATCAACAACACCTTTAAGCAGTGCGACAATATCATAAATTTTTTCACGCTTTTCAGGGTCTTCAAGAGCTTTCTTATTAGCAATTAAAGTAGCTGCGGAGTATAGAACTGTATCAATTATTTTGAGGTTATTTGCCTCAATTGTTGTACCAGTCTCTGTTACATCCATAATACAATCAGAGTTTTCTGGCGGTTTAGCCTCAGTTGCACCAAATGAGAGAAAAATTTTTGCTTTAGAGTTATCACCTTTTTTCCACCATGGTGTAACTAGCAAGGGATATTGGTCACCGAAACGTTTTTTGTAGTTTGGTTGCTTTTTTAGGTATTCTGATGCTATGTTTAAATATTCAGTGCTAATACGGAAATTTTTGCCTTGACTCCAAATGTACTCCATATATTCATTCATATCTTTTTGTACAACATCTTTTGGGACAGCTATGACTAGACGAATTTTTCCGTATTCAAGGTTTTGGAGAATTTCGACATCTGCACGATTCTCTTTCACCCAATCTTCACCAGTGATACCTATGTCTTGTAACCCTTCACTTACAAACACGGGAATTTCTTGTGGTCTTAAGACTTTAATTTCTATTTGAGGATCGTTAAATGTTGGGCGGTAGGTACGTTCCATTGTGCCAAGCTTGTATCCTGATTTTACAAAAAAATCAGATGTTGCTTTTTGTAGAGAACCTTTTGGAATAGCAAATTTTATTTTATCCATAAACTTTCACCTAAATTTTTATAGAACACTCTAAAGAGAGCCTTTGGTTTAGTGACAGAGTTTGTCTAAAGAGATTAGCGCCCAATTCTAAATAATAAAACGGTAAAATGCTTACACTATTATAGGTACAGTTATGTTGAATGAAAACAATCGCCTTGTATGAACGCAATCCCTCATCATATATCACGGAGTTCACCAGAGTGATTTTCTTACATATAAACCTGTTTCTGAAATATTTAACTATTCAAAAAATGAAGAATCATTACTACTTAAACAACATATCTGCTGCTCAAGAACAAGATACACCACAGAAGTATTGTCTCCAAATTTATAACAAATAAACCTTCTAACACACCTTCCAAAACAAAACATCAGTAAGAAAAAAGAGATTTCATAAGTAATCATCTTTGCGATGTTTGCACATTACAGAAACACCCTATTTCAATGCAGTCTAAAGAATGCTTAATAAAATACAGCGCGCCTTAACAAATGCCGATGAAGAATCTAAAAAGCTGATTTGATGATGCACCCTAGGGTATCTGAGGCAAAAATTTTTGAGAAATAAGTAATTAACAAATTATCAAAGAGACTTAACAAAAGAGCAAGTTGCACCCAAAAGATAGAAGGTATAGCAAGTACAACTTTTTGTTAACTATTTGCCATGTAATGTCAACGATGGAAATGCTTCACAAAGTCACAACTAACAGTATTCATGAACAAAAACAATACAAAAATAGAAAACAACGCAAAATACGGTAGTTAATGAAAAAAGGAATGGCTACATCCACATACCTTTTAGCAGAGTTTAACAAAAAGGTTATGCAACATTATTAAAACATGTAAAAAACAAATTTAGTTTAATAAAAAGTATTGAACAAAAGAATAATCATTCTGTGGGGATATCGTCTTTTAAGCCTTCCTTTATCTCTTCGCCCAGCACTTTCATTAGAAATTTGAAAACTAAAAAGCCTGCTTCACGGTCAGCTTTAAACCCTAGGGTTGTACCTAACAGACAAACACCGTCAATGTTACGTTCCTTAGCAAGAGCAAGAGTCAAACCCGTACCACCGACTATTTTGCCTTTGCTGTAAATAGCAGCTCCTTTTTCCATAAAATCTGTTGCCAATCTATTATTGGTCGCTGCAACGAAGATTTCTGTTTTATCCTCAGTAATTGGAACCCCACCCATTGTTACAACAAATTTACAAGTTAATGATTCAGCGAAGTCCAAAACTTCTTCACAAATTGCGTAATGAGCAAGCACATCATCAAAAGAAGGCTGGATTTCGCCACTCATTATAACAAGATTATTTTTCTCTAGTGGGGCATAATAGAAATCGTATTTTGGCAGATATGCAACACCTTTAGGGGTGATTGAGATGTAATCAGGAAAAGTGGGAGAATATAATTCTGCAAATGGTTTAGCGTCAAAAAATTTTACAAGAAAATGTGCCGCTATCCTGCCGACATTTCCAAACCCTGGAAGACCTTGTACAAAGATAGGATTTTCAAGTGACTGTTTTGAGAGTATACGCAAATATGGTTTGTCCATTAAGACTGCCTGAAGTAGATTAAACATTTTGCACATTAAAATGCTTTTTCCGTTAATGTAAAAGAAACTATTAATATGGCTACTAAAGTTAATAAGCTACGAAAACAAAAAAGTATTCGTATCATTTGTAGCGGGGTGGGGTAGCCAGGATTAACCCGCTGGGCTCATAACAACGCATTAAGCATTGTGAGATACCCAGAGATCGATAGTTCAAATCTATTCCCCGCTACCATAATGTCCATAAGTTAACGTTATATGTTAGTTTTTGTTTTTTAATAGGTTTTTCTCCATTTGTTGCAAACAGACTAATTGTATAGCATTTGGTAAAATGTAATGTGTTGCCGTTTACAGAAATTTTAGGGTATGTCCTATAAAGGACTTGTTTGTGTTTAGCATTTATTTACTGGTAGTCTAATCTTGTTTAATCATCTTGTGCAGTTTAATGACAAAATACAAAACCCTATCAATCACTACAAGCTTTTGGAAACCAAAAGATGATTATCTATCTCACATTGTTAAAGCTGTAACCGGAAAAGTTGTTGATGGCGATTTTATTGTTGTTTCTGAAAAAGCAATCTCCACTGCACAGGGTAACATCATAGATGAGCATAAAATCATGGCTAGTTGTAATGCAAAGTTTCTTGCGCATTTTTGGATGCGTGTTGTTTGGGGCTATCCATTGGGGACTTTGTGCCATTTTGGGCAACGATTACTTAAGCGGTTACGACAATATCCTCCTGAGCTGGGAAGCAAACACAAACAAGTAGCATTGGAACGAGCTGGTTTAGGTCAGGCGTTAATGTTTGGTTCTGAAGGGGCTATTGATGGGTCGAATTTGCCATATTTGTTAGTTAGTTTACCTCTGAGTAATGCTCAAGGTGTAGCAGAGCAAATTCAAAGAGAGATATTACGTTGTTTGGGTAAATATGTATGTGTTATAGTTGTTGATACAGACAAAACATATCGTTTTGGCAATTTTTGTTTCACTTCACGTCCTTGTCCGCTTGAAGGCATACATTCATTTAGTCAATTTGCATTATTTGCATATATTGTTGGCAAATCTTTAAGATTGCGGGAGAGTTCTACGCCACTTGCTATCACAAATTGTCGACTTACTGTATTAGAAGTGTTGAAAATTTCAAACATTGCAGACAAAGTGCGCGGTGTTGGGTCTGGTGCAACTGTATGGGATATGGCATCACGTTTTCATGTTCAGATTAACGGTGTTACTTGGGATATGCTTGATCAGATTGCACACAAACCTTTAGTCATAGTTAGAAAAGCATAGCTATACCTGGAACTATTTAGAAGGTTCAATATCGTTTATGCTGATTCGTTTTTTTCATAGTAAAACATAAAAATGAGCCATATGGAACTTTTAAGTCGGGATTATTATGGAGGATACAATACAAAAACTAGACGCGTTCTTTAACCCTCGCTCAGTAGCAGTTATCGGTGCAACAAAGAGCCAAGGGAAAGCAGGAGCGGTTATTTTCGAAAATTTTGCTAATAATGAACCACAAAGTGTCTTTAAAGGCAAACTTTACCCAATAAATCCGAAAGAGGAAGAAATTTCAGGGTTCAAATGTTACAAAACTTTAAGCGAAGTCCCAGGTGATGTGGACTTAATCGTCGTAATTGTTCCATCAAATGCTGTTGCGGGTGTCTTAGAAGAAGCAGGTGGTAAACACACTAAAGCAGCGGTCATCATCAGTGCAGGTTTCAAAGAAGTTGGGAATCATGAACTTGAAGATCAAGTTATTTCGGTAGCAAAAAAACATGGTATACGCGTACTCGGTCCTAACTGTCTTGGAGTATTCTATGCTAAAACAGGTGTAGACAGCATCTTTTTACCAGCGTACAAAGTTTTATCCACAGGCGAAAAAATTATTTCTACCCCGCGTCCAGAATTAGGCAACATAGCAATGATTACTCAAAGCGGTGCTTTCGGTTCAGCCGCTCTGGACTACCTTTCAGGTCGTGAGATGGGTGTAAGTAAATTTGTCAGTTTCGGAAATAAATGTGACACGTCAGAATCAGATATGCTAGAATATTTACTGCAAGATGAAGAAACACATGTTATTTTACTCTATCTCGAAGACATCAAATCAGGTAAAGACTTTCTGCAAATTGCCAAAAAAGTTTCACTTAAAAAACCAATTGTTGTTATCAAATCAGGCAGATCTGAAGCTGGTGCACGCGCAGCAGCTTCACACACAGGTGCAATCGCTGGCGCCGATAAAATCTATGATGCCGCATTTGAGAAAACAGGTGTAATTCGTGCGAAAAACACAAACGAATTTTTCAATATCGGTAAAGCTTTAGCATCCATAAAACCTTCAGTAGGTTCGAATGTGGGCATTCTTACTGATGCAGGTGGTCCAGGTGTTATGTGCGTTGATGAATGTGAAATTGTTGGATTAACAGTTAATGAGTTAAGTGAGTCAACACTGAAAAAGTTTGAGGACCTTAAAGAAAAAGGGAGTATTTTTAAAATCGCTGCAACTCATAACCCAGTTGACTTAACAGGTAGCGTTATAGATGACCAATTTGTCATTTCTGCTGACCTCATGTTTCAGGACCCAACAATAAATGGCATCATCTTTTTAGGTCTACATCACATGCCAGGTTTACAAGAAAGGTACATCATAGAAGTTGCAAAAATTGCAGCTAAATATGACAAACCAATTGTTGCATGTGACATAGGTGAAACAGCTTTAGCACTTAAAACAAGAAAGCTCTTTGACACTTTAGGGCTACCGTCGTACTCTTCTCCAGAGGATGCAGCTCACGCAATGAAAGCTCTGCTTCGATATGGGGAATTCTTACAAAAAAACAATGCACTAGATGCATATATTACAGAGTACAACAAACGAAAAACAACACAAAAATAAACACGGCAATACTACACCGTATTTTATTTTTTTGTTCTTTTTTTGAGCGTATCATAGTTTTTGTTTTAAAGTGTGACCATAACAGTTATTGTGTCACCGTCTTTGACATTCATAAGGTCTCTCAGGTTTTCAGCTGCAATTATTTCAAGTAAATTTTTCGGGTAATTGGGTACATCTGGTAATACTATATAACATTCTGTGTCAAAAATCATTGCTTTGTACAGATACCCTGGCAGATACCCATTTTCCGGTTTAACCATTATTGTACTATTCTGTGGTGACAAATGGGTACGTCGCTTGATGCATTCAGGAGTTAAACGTAGGTTCAACGTACCAGAATATGGATTAAAACCAGTCGACTCTTTCAATTGTCGCATCACCCAGGGCAGTTCAACAAAAAATTTGCCGTTACCTTGTCCTGTGACAACCGTACCAACAAATTTGATTAACTGCAAAGAATCCGCCTAAAAAATAAAACGTTTAGATTTGCTGTTTAAGCCAATCTGTAACACCTGCTAAAACGGAGTCAGATGAAACATCGATAAGGGGTACAATAATTTTTTCTTTAGTTTCAATTACCGATACAAATTTAGGCATAATTGCGTAGCCCAAATATGACCAGTAAACTTTACGTTTCTCCAATAAGTCCTTAGCTACCAATGCAGTGGAGGATGAAAGTGGAAAATACAAAAAAACTACTCCGTTAACCCAATACAAACCAGCTAGTTTACCACCTGCAATAATAGAAGTAAATCGCGCAAGTTCTTCAGGACTACTAAAATAATTCTTCTCGAGAACGACGATCTCTTGAAAAGGTTCATATGAAACTGTAATTTGAGGTTTACCCATGAATATAACACCGAATCTTGGTAAATAGAATGAAACCGTTCCCTTTTAATTTT
>JAIRJY010000153.1 GCA_031260365.1 Nitrososphaerota archaeon
GTGATATAAACATACAGAACACCACAACCACTTCAACAAACCTAACGTAAGCAACTCTTAAATTACACTATTCTTATTTTGAATACACAAAACACGTTACTTCAACTATAAAGTGATGCATAATGTCAGAAATTGGGTTAAGAGGAAAAATGCTAGTTAAAGACATAATGAGCAGCCCAGTAGTAACTGCTGATGAGACAGAAACAGTAAACAACATTGCTACTAAAATGAGCAAAGAAAAACTGGGAGCAGTAATCATCACCAATAGAGAAAAAAAATCCATAGGAATCATTACTGAAAGAGATCTAGTCGTCAGAGTTATTGCAAAAAACGCCAAACCAGACCAAGTAAAAGCAAAAGAAATCATGACTACACCGCTTATATCAATTGATCCTAACACCGCCATAAATGACGCAGCAAGAAAAATGAGCCGGTTAAACATAAGACGATTAGGTGTCATCTACAAAGACGACATTATTGGCATAGTTTCAGATAAAGACTTACTAGGTGTTATGCCAGAACTTATTGAAATAATACAAGAACACACACGCATCGAAAATTCAAAAATCACAGAAGAACCTGAAGAAACACCACAATCAGGTTATTGCGACCAATGTGAAGCGTACTCAGAAAGTCTCAAAGAATGCAATGGTCAAAACATCTGCGTCGAATGTCGCATAGAACTAGAACAAGAAGAATAGCAACTTTACACCCTCTACTTTGCACTAAACTCTTATTTATATATCCACTTACTCAATACTACGCTGTGTTGTTTCCTTGATTGTTGATTTGGTCTTACATAATGCTAAAGCTTACATAAAAGGCGAAATTCTTGAATGCAGCATAGCTATTGAAGAAGGAAAATACATTAAAATTGGTAAACAACCACAAATGCCTAATGCAGATCAAAAAATTGATTTGCACGGGCTACTTGTCCTACCAGGCTTAATAGATGAACATGTCCATCTTAGAGACGAAGAAAAAACATACAAAGAAGATTTCATTTCAGGCACATCATCAGCTGCAGCAGGAGGCTTTACCACAGTGTTAGATATGCCAAACAATCAACCTATAACCAACAGTGTAAAAACATTTAAAAATCGTTTAGAAATAGCAAAAAGACGAACCCTTGTCAATATAGGCTTATACTCAGAATTTCCTGAAAATCTAACAACACTAACAAAAATCAGTTACGAAGGCGCAATTGGGTTCAAACTATTTATGGGCAATCAAATAGGCGGTTTAAATATTGATGACGATCAAGCTTTGAAAAATGGCTTCAAAGCTGCTGGAGAAGCAAACACCGTTGTTGCAATTCATGCTGAAGACAAAAATCAGATTACATTAAACGAGCATCAATTCAAAAAAAACAAACGCAACGGAGTTAAAGATTATCTTCTTGCTCACACAGAACAAACAGAGGTACAAGCTATAGAAAGAGCCATTAGAACAAGCGAAGGATCAAATGCATGTTTACATTTTTGTCATATCACTAGCAAGCAAGGGCTGGAAACAATTAAAGAGGCAAAAAAAGCAGGCAAAAATGTTACCTGTGAAGCAACACCCAATCATTTATTGTTAACATCAGCAGACACCGCACGTTTAGGCATGATAGCTATTATAGCACCACCACTACGAGCTAAACTACATCAAGATGCATTACTAAAAGGTGTAATCCAAGGAGATATTGACACGATAGGTTCAGACCATGCTCCACATACAATCGAGGAAAAAACTGTAGATAGTGTCTGGGACGTTAAAGTTGGTACACCTGGACTAGAAACTACTTTACCCTTGATGCTAACACTAGTTAAAAAGAAAATAGTAACTTTTCAAAAACTTGTGGAAGTATTTGCAGAAAAACCTGCAGAAATTTACAGTTTAACCAATAAAGGCAAACTTGAAAAAGGAAAAGATGCCGATTTAACAATTATAGACTACAAGCGGCATTGGACAATCGCTGCTTCAAAGTTCAAATCTAAAGCCAAATTTTCACCTTACAATAATTGGGAAGTAATTGGTAAACCCGTTAAAACTTTCGTAAACGGCATTTTAATCATGGACGAAAACGAAATTGTTGCCAACCCAGGTAGCGGAAGAATCATACAAAAAACAACTCAATAAAACATTATCAAGAATTTACTCAGAACCTACAGTCTAACATATTAAATCAGAGGTCAAAAATTTGGAAAATATACATGTCATAGTCGGAGGCTTCATGAGTACCGATGGAAAAATAGCCCCCGGTAACCATAAAGGTCGCGAATTTTCCCAATACATGAAACCCCAACACGAACAAATATTACATGAAATACGAGCAAGCGTTGACGCAATAATAATCGGAGTCAACACGGTACTAGCTGATAACCCAAGCCTTACTGTAAGAAAAACCAAAGGCAAAAACCCTATAAGAGTAATACTAGACAGCAAAGCCCAAACCCCCATAACCTCAAAAATTCTTAACACCAAAAACGCTTCAACAATAATTGCCGTTACCAAAGATGCCCCTAAAAACAGAGTTGAAAAAATCAAAAACAAAAACGTGGACATAATATATTCTTCAAACCCAAAAAAAGTTGAACTAAAAGAAGTAATGACCGAACTATCAAAACGTGGCATTAAACGAGTACTAGTTGAAGGCGGGGGAGAAACACGTTGGAGTTTTTTTGAACAAAAACTCGTAAATGAATTATTTGTTTGGATTATGCCCACTATATGGGGTGGTAGAGATGCCCCTACACTAGTCGAAGGCACAGGTTTTCTAAAAGCAAAAGACGCTGTTAATCTAGAATTTAAGAGCATAAAACAAGTTGAAGAAATACTGATTGTATGGTTTGATGTCAAACCACATATACCTCTTCTTCTTTAGAAATAAAATTTTAAAACAAATAATTTACAGATACCCTCACATGTGCCGGCAAGAAAAAACGCCCACAAGTCACATCTATAAAAACAACAACCTACAGTACAACCAGAACCCTATTAAAAAGAGTGATGACTCTGGTTTGTCTAGTTTAATTTTTGCAAAATTTAGGTTTATTCAACTTTTGCTGATGACTAAACAGATTCTTTACCGCCATTCTCAAAGTAACTTAAACCCTTACATTGATTATTATTGGAAAACTGTGCTAACTGTTCAAACTTTGCAAACGCCCGCCCATCAGCTACAACTTGCTTAGCAAGTTCATACCCATCACACAAATCTCGACACACCTCTGCCAAAACAAGTATCGATGCAGCGTTCAACAAAATAATATCCCGACACGAACCCACATCTTTACCAGATAAAACTCGTTTTACGACTTCCGCGTTCGCCTTATGACTCTTTTTTGCAACAAGCTCACTTAACTTTCCCCTCTTTACACCCACATCTTCAGGATAAACATCAAAAGTTTCAACATCACCATTTGTTTTCAGTTCGGATACCACATTTCTACCCAGAGTAGAAAACTCGTCAATTCTCACGCGCTCTGTCTCACCATATCCAAGAACAACAAACGCTCGCTCATAACCACATGCACCTAAAACGTTTGCAACTAACTCTGTAAATGGTTCACTAACGCCTCTTACTTGTCGCTTAAGCGAAAACGGATTTAAAGCCGTTGCAATAACAAGCCTCAATGAATAAAGAAGAGGCAACAATTGCTTTGTAGATGATCTTAAACCTACACCAATTAACGCATGCATCCAAGGATATACACCCTCAGAAGCCCAAATAACCGTTCCAATTCTGTTTACACATTCTTCTACTTCACTTGGAGAAAGATGTACTCTAACACCTAAAGCTTCCACTACATCAATACAACCTGTTTTTGAAGAAAAAGATTTTGAACCACTTTTCACAGCATAAGCCCCCGCAGATGCAGCTGTTATAATTGCAGGCGTTGTAATGTTTATAGTGTGTAACGTGTCACCACCTGTTCCACCTGCTGTAACTACGGGTTTATTGACTTTAAATTGAAAATCAACAGTTTTTGTTTGCTCCATAGCCTTAGCAGTTCCAATTAACTCTTCAATACATGGATTTTTTATTGTTAAAGCACCAAAAAACGCTGTCGTTAACACAAAATTATCTTGTTCGCCATTTGATAGAGCAGTAAAAATCCTGTACGCCGCTGTTTGCGCTTCCTGTTGAGTCAAGTTTTCATTGAGAGAAAGTTTTCTGAAAACTTCACCCATTATTTCATGTTTTTTTGTTGTTTTCATTTTCTTCGCCAAGATAAAGGATTTTGGAACGCTTTAACGCTTTAACTAACGTGTAAGATAGAAACGTTGAAGGTAAAAGTTGTAGTACAATATACACAGGTAATGCAGCAAAATAAACAGAAAAAGGCAAACCAAGTACTGTTACCATTACAAAATACACAAGCGGTATGTCAAGTAACGCACAAACAAAACTCATAAACAAAAGCTTGATACTAGTCCTTGTGTTTGGACGCATTTTAGAAAATCCTACAGCTACCACACCTACTGATAAGGCAAAAAGCAGATTTACAAATGGCCAAAGCCAAGACAACGCAGGATTTGTTATTGTGATAAGCCCAATCATTGCTTGAACTTCAGTTGTTAGAATTGCGCCCCAAAAACCAAACAATAACGCAGAAACAAGTATCCACGTATAGGTGTTTACAAAACCTAGCAGTTGCAGAGTACCGTGCGTGATTACTAAATCTACCCTTTCAGCTATGATAGCTACAACGCCTGCTACAACTCCAAGCATCAAAGCAGCAGAAAATTTATTTGTCCGCTTCAAAAAAATGTTAGAATAATTCAAGCATAACACACCAATATTGTATTTGAGTACAAACCCAAAAATGCGTACACTTTTATAAGCATTATTACACAAAAAAGAAGACCCGCCACTTCACTTCCCCAAAACTTAACACAAAACCTCATAGCCAACTAAGTTTAAAAAAACAAAAAATACAAACTCTACAACATACTTTTCCGTTAAAACTCAACAGAACAAGACAAAAATCGATAAACGTAACTTTTTATTCGTACCCATCAAACTATAGATATAAACAAAAAATCACGAAAGCACACCTAAACCCAAAAATTCTTAAAATAGCAAAAGAAAAAACTAGAAGTTATAGCAACCATTTAAGAGGTATATCTTGAAAGGTTAAATCTGGTAATGTACGTCGGATAGTAATCGGCAAAACCGCTATATCCATCTCTTTTAATGCAATATCAATCGGGTTAGAAACTGCCTCGTCAGCGTTAACAAGAATCGGCGCACCCATACTAATTTGCAAAGCCCTTGCACCAACAATTCTAGCTTTTTCGAAACGAGTTACTTTTGGCGGTCCTACAATCACTTTATCGTTAGACATTTTAATATTCTCCAGTATCAGGATACCCACCACCCATACCACCAGGCATTCCACCAGGTGGAGCAGGAGGCATTTTACTTTTACTTGATGCAATAACATCATCAATTTTTAATATCAAAGAAGCCGCATCAGATGCTGATTTGATAATTTGACGCTTGACCACCACTGGCTCATACACACCCATTTTAGCCATGTCTTGAATTTTACCACTATTAACATCTATACCAGCCCACGTTTCACCTTTCTCATGTCTAGATCGCAATTCAGCCAATTTATCAATCACATCTAAACCAGCATTCTCAGATAATACTACTGCAACAACCTCCAATGCCTCAACAAAAGCCAGTACAGCAAGTTGTTCTCTACCGTGAACAGTTTGTGCATATTTCTTAAGACTGTTTGCAATTGCCATCTCTGACGCACTTCCACCAGCAACAATTTTAGGATCCTGAAGAAGATCACGCACAACACAGAGTGCATCATGAATTGAGCGTTCTGCTTCATTGTTTAAACGTTCAGTTCCACCACGAATAAGAATCGTAACTGCTTTAGGATCCTTACAACCTTCAATGAAAGTCATTTTATCATCACCAATCTTGCGTTCTTCAACTAACGCTGCACAGCCCAAATCTTTAGAAGAAAT
>JAIRJY010000068.1 GCA_031260365.1 Nitrososphaerota archaeon
AGGGCGAACTTTGAAAGGCGAGGTAACCCTGAAAACTTGGTTATGCTTGACGAACTTGTTGTTCTTGACAAGCAATGGCGACTTAATCTTACACGTCTTAACGATTTGCGGCATGCTCGCAAAATGGTCACCGTTGAAATTGCTAAACTTAAGAAAGCTGGTCAAGACGCTCAAGTTCAATTTAAGAAAGCTAAAGCAATTGAGGTTCAGATAACCTCTATTGAAAAACAGGTTGTTCAGGAAGAAGAGCGAGAACGTGACTTGCTTTTGCGTTTGCCAAATTTGCTTGATTCAACTGTGCCTTTTGGTGGGGACGACTGTGGTAATGTGCAGGTGAAAACTTGGGGGGTAATTCCAACTTTTGATTTTCAAGTAAAAAATCATATAGATTTAGCTAATGAACTTGGTTTAATTGATATGGAGCGTGCTAGTAAGGTTAGTGGTGCCCGGTTTTTTTTCTTGAAAAATCAGTTAGCTCTTTTAGATTTGGCTTTGATGAGTTTTGCAATGTTTGAGTTGAGTAAGAAAGGGTATGTTGCTATTGAACCGCCTTTTATGTTAAATAAAGCTGCATATGAAGGTGTAACTTCTCTTGCAGATTTTGCTGATGTTCTTTATAAGATTGAAGGCGAGGATCTTTACATGATAGCTACTAGTGAGCATCCAATGGCTGCTATGTATATGGGTGAAGTTATTGAAGAGAAAGATTTGCCGATTAAATTTGCAGGTCTTAGTCCCTGTTTTCGTAAAGAAGCTGGTGTGCATGGTAAGGATACTAGGGGTATTTTTCGTACACATCAGTTTAATAAGGTTGAACAATTTGTTTTTTGTAAACCCGAGGATTCTGTTAAGTTGCATGAAGAGTTGTTAGCGACATCTGAGGAGTTACTGCAGAAACTTGAGTTGCCTTATCGTGTTGTTAATGTGTGTACTGGGGATATTGGTGCTGTTGCCGCTAAAAAGTATGATATTGAGGTTTGGATGCCCGCGCAGAATTGTTATCGTGAAGTTGTTAGTTGTAGTAATTGTACTGATTACCAAGCGAGGCGTTTAGGTATTCGTTATCGGGAAAAAGAAGGTACACCGCCAAAGGGTTTCTTGCATACGCTTAATTCTACTGCTATTGCTGCTGGAAGGACGATTGTAGCTTTGCTTGAGAATAATCAAAATGAGGATGGTTCAATAAATGTGCCTAAAGTGCTTAGAAAATATGTGGGCGATTTTGAAAAAATAGATAAAAATCTCTAAACACTTTTATATTGCTTTGAGAATGTTGTGGCAGTTTGGAGGATTCTCTTGTCTTCAAAATCTAAAGCAAAACATGTACGTGATAAATGGCGAAGTAAATCATGGTACAACGTAGTGGCGCCACCATTTTTTGGAAATGTTGATTTAGGCGCTGTTCCAGCGGAGACAACAGACCAGTTAATTGGTAGGGTTGTTGAAGCTACTTTGTATGATATTACAGGTGACTTTTCTCATCATTATTTGAAAATGTTCTTCCAAATAAGTGCTATGGATGGTAAAACAGCTAAAACTCTCTTCAAAGGGCATGAGTATTCTCGTGATTACTTGCGTAGCTTAGTTAGGCGAAGAACAACCAAAGTGGATGGTCTGTTTAACTTGTTAACTAGAGATGGTTTTAAACTTAGAATAGCTGTTTCAGTTTTAACGCTCTCTCGTATAAAGACATCTCAAGAAAAAATCATACGTAATATCATGATAAAAATTATCAAAGAAAAAGCAGCTGCTCTTACAATGGACCAATTTGTTCAAGAGATGGTTCTGGGTAAAATTGCTTCTGATATTTATAACGAATCAAAGCAAGTTGCACCATTGCGTCATGTTGGTATACGTAAATCAAAACTTGTCAATGTGCCTGCAAACGCTTCAGAAATTGTGCTAGCTTATGGTACATCAACTGTTGAAGAGGTCGAATCAGAGGAAGAAATTGAAGGCGTTGAAGAAGTTGAACAGGATGCAGAAGATGTTGACTCATTTGAGCAACTTGATGATGACGACGAAGAAGTAGCAGACGAATAAACATTCTCTTTTTGTTTTTTCTCTTTTGTTTTTAAATAGTCTTAAAAGGTACTGCGTTAAGCATTATAGTGTTTTTAGAAGGGAGGCTGTTTATGGTTAGCCGTGCTGGTGTTCATGAAAAGGGTTCAATTAATGTTAATGATATAGTTGAAAATATTAAGCAACGGGAAGATTTCGGTAGTGCGGGGGCTATTGGTCTGTTTATTGGTGTGGTGAGAGGTGAGACTTCTGATGGCGGTGGAGTGAAGGTGGAAAAGCTTACTTTGGAGGCGTATGAGGAGAAGGCTGATGAGGTTTTAGGTAGTATTTGTGATGATTTGTCTTGTAGACCAGGGGTTGTTGATGTGCAGATTCATCATTTGATAGGTGATTTTAGTGTTGGTGATGATTTGGTTTATGTAGCAGTTGCTGGTGCTCACCGTGAACAGGTGTTTTCTGTTTTGCGGGAGGCGGTTGAACGTTATAAAAGTGAGGTTCCAATTTTTAAGAAAGAGTATGTTATCAGTGAGGGCGGACGGTCTGAGTGCTGGGTTTCAGAGAAACAGCATCAGCATCGCGCTGTTAATTTGTAAGTGTGGTTTTGTATGATTACAGCTTTGGCGGGTGGTGTGGGTGCAGCACGGTTTTTGACAGGTTTAATTCAGCTTGTTGAGCAGAAAGATTTGACGGTTATTGTGAATACTGGTGATGATGCAGAGTTTTTTGGTTTACATGTTTCTCCTGATATTGATATTGTAACTTATTCGCTTG
>JAIRJY010000070.1 GCA_031260365.1 Nitrososphaerota archaeon
ATGTTTCCAAGAAAGTATAAGACACCAATAGTTATAGGAGGATTTGAACCAAACGATGTGTTAATGACGATTTACATGCTTATGCAGCAAGTCAGTCAAGATAAAGCATTTTTAGAAAATGAGTATCCTCGAGTTGTAAAACCTGAAGGCAACTATAAAGCACTAGAAATAATGAACCAAGCATTCAAAGTTTCAACGGGTAACTGGAGAGGGATAGGGAAATTAGAAAAATCATCTCTGATACTTAAAGAAGAGTTTGCAGAATTTGACGCAAGAAAAAAGTTTGATGTCAAAGTTTCTGAAGGCAAAGATATACAACAAGATTGTCAATGTCACAGGGTAATTATTGGCAAAATCAAACCAAATCAGTGTCCAATGTTTTTAAAAACATGTACTCCTGCAAAACCAGTTGGTGCATGCATGGTCTCAAATGAAGGAACATGCCGTGTCTGGGCAAAAACTACAAACCAATAAATTGCTATTTTTTTATTAAATACAAAATGCAGGAAGTAGTACTGTTGTTCAGAGTTTTTTGTTAAGTCCTGCTTGAAATAGTTCCAAGTATTTTCCGATATGGTATCCATCCATTAAACCGTGATTTGCGTTAACAGAAACTGTCAACCATTTTTTGCCTTCACGTTCAGAAAATTTTCCAAAAGCAATTTTTGGGATACTCTCTTTATGTCTAAAATTTTTTTCATGTCTAAAACTTGTAAAGCTAAACCAGGGCAAAGTTGTATAATGTATAACATCAAACCGTCTTGCATCATCATTATCTGCTAGTAAGCCTTGAGTTTTTTGGACTATTGCAATTTGTTTGTCCGCGTTTTTTTGAAACACGTTAAATTCGTCTGTGTACTCAAAGAGGGCAAAACCAAATGTGCCATCAGGTCTTCCAACAGTGGTACTGGCATGAATGCGATCAAAGAGCCAGATGTCTTTATCAATTATTCTGTAACGAAAATTTTCAATTAGATTTGCAGCTTTAATAGACTCAAACATGTAATACACAAAAAAGGAGTAGTCTAATCTTTTGCAAGTTTCATACGCAACTGTACAGTCCACAGTTACTGTCACACCAAAATAAGGATCATCACAACTACCAAAATGCTCATAATACTCCCGTCTCGTCCAACTTTGAAAATCAATTTTATCTTTCATTAATATCCAATAACTTTAGACGTGTGTGCTTAAAAATTTTCAGTCATCAAAAAAACATTTACAGTATTTAACTCACAAAACACCAAAAAGAGTCTTTAGTGGAACATCTTCAGTAACGGTTCTCTTTCAAATTTTTTGTGTTGAATTTTAAGTTCATTTCGACAGTGTATTTGTTCAATTTTTTAGGAACTATATAGCAAGTTACATTTTCATTGTCGTGTGTGCTTCTGTTTGACGACTAAAATAGCGTTTATTTTCCATAATTGAACTTTTACCATGAAAAAAACGCGACAATGAAAATGCACTTTGCTATAATGTTTTGTGTATTCTTTTTTTATGTTTTTTGTTTGTAAAAATAATTATTGTTTATGAGTATAATTATAGTTTCATAAATCGTTTTGCAATGAACAGTATAGGTTTAAAGTAAAATTTTTCAAGTGCCTTTACTGTGTTTTGAAGTTCTGTACGTATTTCGATTTTTTGAGGACAGCGTGTTTCACATTGCCCACATTTGTTACAAAGAGATGCAATTTGGGGTTTAGTCTTTAGTGCTGTTTGCATTATGTATCGCAGTAGAGCTGCTTTTTTTCCTTCAAGTACAATATTGTTGTAACATGAAAAGCATGTGGGTATATCAACACCCTGTGGGCAAGGCATGCAATAGTTACAGCCGGTGCATGGAACTTTTATGGTTTCTGTAAAAGCTTTTTTTGCCCTTTCAATCACCCGAAAATCGTTCTCAGTAAAACTATCTGTTTTTGCTGTTTCAGCAGTTTTGAGGTTTTCTTTAAGCACTTCGATATTGTTCATGCCTGACAAAACGCATGTAACTTCAGGTTGATTCCAAAGCCATCTAAAGGACCATTCCGCAGGGGTTCTTTTAACGTGTGCCTCTTCGAAGACTTTAACTGCGCCTTTAGGCAAAGTCTTTGCAAGTATGCCACCTCGAAGGGGTTCCATAATCATTACAGGTATTCCCTTGTTTGCTGCATGCTGCAATCCAGTTTTACCCGCTTGATTATCTTCGTCTAGATAGTTATACTGTATCATACAAAATTCCCAGGAATAGGCATCACAGATTTTGATAAATTCATCTCGACCACCATGATATGAGAAACCAATATTTTTGATTTCGCCACTAATTTTTTTCTCATCAATCCATTTTGCTATTCCTAAATCAATCAAACGTTTCCACACGTTAATGTCTGTAATCATGTGGATTAAATAATAGTCTACATAGTCTGTTTGAAGCCGTGTAAGCTCTTGATTGAAAATTCTATCGAAATCACCGTATTTTTTAACCTTATGTGGCGGAATTTTAGTTGCTATTTTAACGTCCTTACGTTTATTATGTCTATTTAAAATACGCCCAAGAGTAGCTTCACTATTTCGGTACATAAACGCGGTATCAAAATAATTGATGCCATGTTCAATAGCATACAAAATAAGCAGCTCTGTTGCCATTTCATCTTTTGGAAACCTCATACATCCAAAACCAAGTATCGAAAGCGCATCGCCATTAACTGCATTTACTCTATAATTCATAAATTGTAGCTCGTTTATTATGATATTTTAAGCTTCCGTAACTATCCAAACTTCACTCTAAAGAGTCTTGGGATATATAGCAAGTTACATTTTCATTGTCGTGTGTGCTTCTGTTTGACGACTAAAATAGCGTTTATTTTCCATAATTGAACTTTTACCATGAAAAAAACGCGACAATGAAA
>JAIRJY010000170.1 GCA_031260365.1 Nitrososphaerota archaeon
GTGGAAAAACACATGTTGACGAAGCAATAAATATGATAAGAAACGCCACTATCATCAACTTAGTAGGCAAATGCTGCATCGAAAAAGCAATCCAAAACGGCTATATCCACCCAGGTGCTGTCTTAAACATCAATGGCATCCCACACGCACAAATCATGAAGCTTTAAGTGATAAAGTATTCCTGATAAAATTTTTAATTGAATAAATTATTGTTGGCGTTAAAATCGAGCATGCTGCTATAACATAGTTCAGAGGGAAAACAAAGTAGCTCTCAAACAGATTACTACCTGGAGAAAACGGCAGATAAATTGAAAGTTGATATCCCCAAAACTGGAAGAGCGACCAAGCTGAAACAAAAAACATCGCGCCTACAAATCTTGACAAATATTTCAGTTTAACACTTAATGATAGTCTAAGGTGGTATCCTATGAAAACTTCTCCCGCTATAGCTCCTGCTGCGCCTGGGAAAAACATGTTTACTAAAATTTTTTCTGACAAGTTACCTGGAATAATATGACCAATCCAGTAGCCTGGCCAGTTAAGAAAGGATATAATCATACTGCCTGTAACATAACGTATTAGTACAGGAATCAAATAGATAATTATTCCTGCAAACGTCCATGTCCAAAATCGTTTACTCTTACATGTAGCCATCAAAGCAAATAGTATACTCATACGTTTTATGGTGTACTTACATTTTAAAAAGGTTCTTGATTTAAGTAACAGATATTATTTGGTTGTATGCTCCTAGCTTCTTGTAGTTGTGTACTGGTTTGGGTTTTGTGTTTTGGCATATTTGTTTTTGAAACTTTTATATATGCCAAATAATAATTTGCTTGTGAGTATCATGGCTGAAGTTTGTTCAACGTGCGGTCTTCCAAACGATTTGTGTGTTTGTGGAGAAATTGAAAAAGAACAGCAAAGGATTCGTATAAGGTTAGAGACACGGAAATTTGGTAGACCCACAACTATAATTGATGGTCTTGACGATAAAACGTCTAATATGCAAAATACGGCACAAAAGTTGAAGGGTTATTGTGCATGTGGTGGAACACATAAAAATGGGCTAATAATGCTTCAAGGTGACCATCGTGATAGAGTACGTGAGTTCTTAGTTAAAGCAGGTTATCCACAAGGAAATATTGAACTTCAATAATTTTTTTCTTTCTTTTCACTGGTAATGTTTTTGGTGCTACGGTATGAAAACGCTGGATGTTTTTCGCGAAGTTTTCAAAAATACAAAACGGAGAAAAACATCTCAAATTTTTTGTCCAAGGTGTGCTAGTCCTAAAATTCATTTATCTTCTGGTCTGGATATATGGTTAACTCCTAAGTCTTATGTCTGTGATGATTGCGGGTATAATGGTGTAATTGTGATGGAACTTGAAGAGGACCCAGATCAGGATGATAAGAAAAAATAAAACACATAACTAAAAACTTAGGTTAATCTGGCTATAGTTAAACATTATCAAAAATTTTAAAGTTAAAAAAGGGAATTATTGTTTGTTTTAGTCAGGCAGTTCTAAATTTAATTGTTTTTTAAGTGTTTTGTAGCGGTTTCTGACCGTGACTTCTGTTACGCCTGCTGCTTCTGCTATGTCTTTTTGGGTTTTCTTTTCATTATTTTGTAGGCATGCGATATATAGGGCTGCGGCTGCAAGACCCATTGGGTCTTTACCTGCGGCTGCGCGTTTTCGTCTTGCGTCTCTTAGTATGTTTATGGCTGCTCCTTGGGTTTTTCCTGATATGCCGGTTTTTTCGGCTATTTTTGATACGTATGTTAATGGGTCGGCTATTGGCATGTGTACTTCGAGTTCTCGTAGTAGTAGTCTGTAGCATCTTGCAACGTCTTTTTTAGCTACAAGGCTGGCATCGGCTATTTCTCGTAGTGTTCGTGGTGTTCCGCTACCTCTGCAGGCAGCGTATAAGGCTGCGGCTGCTATTGCGGCGATAGACCTGCCTCGCACTAGACCTTTGTCTAGAGCTTTTCTGTATATGATTGCTGCTTTTTCTTTGATTGGGGGTGGGATATAGACTTTGTCGGATAGTCTGTCTAGTTCTGCCATTGCCTGCGCAAGGTTCCGGTCAACTGATGAGTGTACTCTGCTTCGGATTTGCCATTTTCGTAGTCTCCACATTTGTAGTCTTGTGGATAATGGGAGTTTTCTTCCAAAAGCGTCTCGGTCTACTTGGCTGATGGCTGTTGATAAGCCTTTATCGTGAACTGAGTAAGATGTTGGGACACCAACGCGGCTTCTGGAGGCTTTTTCTTCTTGTGTGAATGCGCGCCATTCTGGTCCTTTGTCCATCATTTGTTCGTATAGAACCAGACCACAGTCTCCGCATACAGTTTCCCCAGTGTCATAGTCGTGTACTAAATTGTCGCTCCCACATTCAAGGCATTTTTCTGCTCGTTGTGGTGGTTTTGGTGAGTCTTTGTTACTCAAATTTTTTTGCTCCTTAAGGGATTTGCGTTATGATTTTTGTTATTGTTTTTGTTAAAGAAATGGAATGTTTAATCTAACGCAATCTAAGCAGATTAATAAACCTGCTTTATAAATATTGTGGCATTATTAAACTTTTCTGACACAAAACATGACAAAAACAAAACAACAAAAAACACAAATTCACACCAACACAAACAACAACACCAAACACCCACAAGCTTACAACAAAAACACGGGAACGCTTATTAGGAAAAACACAACAATACACAATCAACACACTACAAAAAACCAAAACGCAGCCCGGTGGTGTAGTGGTCAAGCATAGCGGGCTTTGGACCCGCTGACGAGAGTTCGAATCTCTCCCGGGCTACTCGCCCACAACCAATTCTACACATAAACAACACAACACCAACTTTTACAACAAAACAACTAAAAATCAAAAAATCATATAAAGGTAAAGACACTCTAAACAACAGGGACACACAGTTGACCAGCACACAAACAATGATCATAGATAAAGATCAAGACAACAATATCGCCACAAAAACCATTGGTCTAATATCTGACACACACATACCATCAAGAGCAACAACCCTGCCAAAAGAAATATTTACAATATTCAAAAACGCCGACTACATAATCCACGCGGGAGACATAGTCGAACTATCAGTAATAGATGAACTCGAACAAATAGCACCAGTACTAGCAGTTCACGGAAACATGGACTCACCAGAAGCAAAAAACGCCCTACCAGAACTAAACTCACTAAAAATTTTCAGCAAAAAAATAGGCGTAATACACAACCCAAACATCCTATACGGAATGGACAGCATGCGCGAACTAACAAAAACAAACCAATTTGACATACTAGTATACGGACACACGCACAACGCCAACATCAAATGGGAAGAAAAAACACTCTACATCAACCCAGGAAGCCCAACAAGTCCCTCATCACTACTAAACAAACCCTCAGTAGCCATACTGAAAATCACACAAGACAAAACAACCCCCGAAATTATCTACCTTTAACACTCAAACAGCCAAAAAATAAACAGTCTCTTTACTCATTAACTATAAAAATCAAAAACTAAAAAACAGTAAAGCTGTACGGGAATACAGCTTCAATCGCCCTAAGGCAGTTTTATTTACTTTTAATGCTTATTTTGTCCAGAATTAGTTTTGCACAATCAATCTGATTTGGAATATTGCCTGTCCCATCCTGTACACGCCAAATATCTGGCGTAATCTCGTCTGCAATGTATATTTTCCGGTTCTCATCAAAACCAAATT
>JAIRJY010000016.1 GCA_031260365.1 Nitrososphaerota archaeon
GTCTTGGAGTTGTTGCTGTTAACGGGAAAATTTATGCTATTGGAGGTTCTATAGCGGATTATATTTTTTCTGATGAAGATGTTGTAGGTACTAATGAACGATACGATCCTGAAACAGACACTTGGACAACTCTAACACCTATGACTACACCAAGAGTACACTTCGCCATAGCAGCATATAAGGATAAAATTTATTGCATCGGCGGACAAACAAAGTGGAATTCTACATGTTGTACAACTGAAGTTTATGATATAGCCGCAGACAGTTGGAGCACAAAAACGTCCATACCGTTTGATATACAACTTATAACGCTTAATGTTAATCAGGATTTGCATGCAAATGTTGTAAACGGAAAAATTTTTATCACAACATTTTCAGGCGACCAGAATATGTTTGAGGATACTCAACATCTTTTAAATGGTTCAAAAATTGAAAAAATTTGTTTACGATTATTTATGTATGATCCAGCTACTGATATATGGACGGAAAAAGCCAGTGCGATTACGAATCTTGCAGTGACTGATTGTCGTCTTGTTTCAGCTGTAGCAGATGATAAAATAATTGTTATTTGTTCATTTTACCATTTTATATTAGTGACAGATAGAGGTTTTAACGGTGTTGTGGAGACTAATGTTCTTAGTTATGACCCAAAAACTGACATTTGGCGGGAGGTAAGTTCAGCACCTATGGAAGCATTTTACTATGCTACTACGGGAACGACAACGGGTCTTTATGCACCACAAAACATCTATATGTTGCAAGATACGAGAAACGATGTTTATGATCCTATAAAAGACACTTGGGTTGTGGGCAAAAACATACCCACAGGACGCCAAAAGTGTGGTATAGCAGTAATTGATGACATATTATATGTAATTGGCGGAATTACCCCTACTCGCTTTGAAATAATTCCTGATATTAGCCCTCTACCCATTCCCGTTCAAGATTGCAGTTCTGCAAATGAGCAATACATACCACTGGGATATGGCACTACCTCTGAACCACTCAGACCTAATTATATAAACTACCTCATTGTAGCAACATTAGCTATAACAATTGTAACTGTTACTGGAGGTGTAGTTTTCTATTTCAAAAAACGAAACAGAAAAAGTGACACAATGTGAACAAATTTATTCCTTTATTGTTATTTTTCTTTTTTATAACCAATTCAATCGCCGCAGCATTTAATCCTGTTTCAGCATCAGTACCTGTTGAGGATTCTTGGAATACGAAAACGCCTATGAATCAGGCTCGATGGGGTTTAGAAGCTGTGACAGTTGATGGGAAAATTTATGCAATTGGTGGTCAAACAGATAATCATGGTAGTTTTGTGGGCACCAATGAACGGTATGATCCAAAAAAGGATACATGGTTTACTCTGAAGTCTATGCCTACCTCTCGATCTAATTTTGGTATAGCGGAATACCAAGGTAAAATTTACTGTATAGGCGGCTATACTGGGAACGTTTTGGATGTGAATGAAGTTTATGACATAGCCACTAATAAGTGGAGTACTAAAACAGCACTACCAGTTAGCGAATCAAATGTGCAGGCACATGTTGTGGATGAAAAAATTTTCGTTATAGCCTCTCGTCTTCTGTACATGTATGATCCAGTTACCGATTCATGGACTCAAAAAGCTTCTTTACCTAAAACCATCTTTCAATCTGACCCCTATGTTTATTCCGCGGCGGTAGACAATCAGATAATAGTTATTACGTCTGACGAACATCTCGAAGTCTTGATTTATAATCCAAAAACTGATGTATGGAGTGAAGGCAAAACGACAGGATATCAAAGTGGATTTGGTAATGCTATTGCTGTAGCAACATCAGGTCATTTTGCTCCTCAAAGAATCTATATGGTATGTGGCGGACCTGGCATATTTTTTATGCCAATAAGTTTTGTTATGGCTTATGATCCGTTAAATGGTACGTGGGAACAGATAAAGAATTATCCAACACCTCGAGCACGTTTTGGTGTAGCTGTTCTTAATGATGTTTTATATGTAATCGGAGGAGCACTCTTAGGAACAGAAGGTAACCCAGAGGCTTCACCTGTAAATGAGCAATATGTACCAATTAGTTATAACGGTACTTTGCCATCTGCTACTGCTTCAACTGCTCCTATTATAGCCACATTAGCCATAATAACTGGAACGATTGCTATTGGAACATTTTTCTATTTCAAGAAAAAAGAAAAAACAGGGTTTAGACTTTAGAATTTTCATAATCTAAAGTCATTAACACGTGTGGTACGCTTTCAGTGCGATTGCTAAACTCTTAAGAGTTACATATTGAGAAAAAAGAAGGGTTTAGGGAGATATGAAGTGGAGATAGTGGTTAACACTCTAAATATAAAACGGAATCGTTAGTTAACCTACAAAAGATTTCTCAAAAAACGTTAACATTCATCTAAACATACCTACAAGAATCAAACCAAAAAATAGCTCAAACTACGGTTCACTTCCAAAATCTGTATTAGCATAAACCTTTATCAAACCAAAATTGAAACATTTTCATATGTTAAACATGAACAAAATCGTTCCTGTTATGCTGGTTTTCTTTTTAATAAGCGGATTATTTGTAACAGCATTTAAACCTGTTTCAGCATCAGGATTAATTGAGAATTCTTGGAATACAAAAAAACCAATGACACAAGCAAGAACGGGTTTGGGCGTTGTGACGGTTAATGACAAAATTTATGCCATCGGAGGCGCTACAGTAGATAGCGATGTAGGTACTAATGAGTGCTATTACCCTGAAACGGATACGTGGGTTACTTTGACACCTATGCCCACCCCACGGCGTGATTTTGCTATTGCTGTTTACAATGACAATACTGGCTGAATGAAACAGGCATTTTGACGAACATATCCGCATTTTCATTGGTTTTAAGATAAACGGATATTTTCTCTCTGCCGTCAACAACGACTTTGTGCAACAGCTCTGAACATATCGAATCCCCAAACTCTTTGAGCCGCGCCAAATTCTCAATAGCCGTTTCCACATTCGCCAACTTTTGTTGCAATGTTTCAATTGTCTCATTACCATGTTTTAAGGATAACAACTGCTTTTCTAAAAGGTCGAGTTGCTTACTGTATCGGCTTTTTGCCTCTTCAAACTCGGCGCGTGTAATCAATCCGTCAACATAAGTATCAACCAATTTCGACTTGCGCAAAATCAACCGCTCAACACTCGCCGTAATTGCCCTCATTTCATCCGCATTATTCGGACTACGAGCAATGACATGTTGCACAGCGGTTTTCAACTCCCGCACAACTAAATCCTTGTTTTCGATAACAGTGTTAAGCACCGCCAAGAAATTCTCTTTCAAAAACTCCTCATGCACGGATTTGTTGTTACAACCTACCTTTTGACCCTGCGCGTTAATTTTCTCCCTGCCGTACTTCACAGCCTCCGAACACTGCCAAACGATTTTCGGCGGGTTTGGTTTTCTCTCGTTGTGTCTGCGCTCAAATTTGGATTTACAAACGGCGCACTCGATTTTTCCGCTCCACACATAGCGGTTTGAATATCGGCTTTTCTCAAACGTAGCCGCCTTGCGCCGTTGAAGCTCCGCCTGTGTCCTGTCAAATATTTCCTTGTCCACGATGGGCGGGTGATTATTCTCCACGACTACGTATTTTTCCTCACCCTCATTTGCCTTGCGTTTATGGCTCAAATAGTCAATCGTTAAGGTCTTTTTCTGCTTCAAAACTCCAACATATTTCTCATTTTTGAGGATTATGAGTATGCTTGCCGTTGACCAGCGCGGACTCCCGCTTGGTGACAAAATTCCCCGACTTTCAAGCTCTTTTTTTATAAGGTGAATACCCATACCTGACAGGTACAGGTCAAATATGAGCCGCACAATTTTTGCTTCATCTTCATTAACGGTGAGCTTACCCTTTTTCAGACTATAACCAAGCGCACTCACGCCAAAAGCAAAGCCCTTTTCCATTTGCCGCTTTTGACCCCATTTAACCCGCTCGCTCGTCTTGCGGCTTTCCTCCTGCGCAATACT
>JAIRJY010000079.1 GCA_031260365.1 Nitrososphaerota archaeon
CTCCTTGAGGCATTACATGCATCTGCGGAATTTCCCGTAAAGATTGAAACTGTGACTGAAACCCATATCTTTCCATGATTTTCGCCTTTTTAGTTGTAATAGATAAAACACTGTATTAAAGTTGTTACTTATAACTATGTTTCTCTAACATTAAAATTATGTAAAAATATGAGTACGTTGCTCGCAAAGAATGCTTTATCTGCTAATAATACCTACTTTTATTTACTGAGTGAAATTTTTCAATAGCTTTAGGCACTAAGGGGATTTTATAGATCTGTTCGGGAGATGTCGCGTATTTTTCAGACAGTTTATGGTCAGTTCAAGAGTGCTAAATTCCGTTTCAGACTCGTAGTTTTGATATTTGTAATCAAGTTGAAACTAAGTGTGAGTATTCTTCATTCTGACAAAAGCACCTTGTTTCATTGGGAGGCTACCAAATTTTACAACCTTTACATTTTCACAACACGAACAGTTTATCGTTAATACCCGCGCCATACTTAATACTAATTCACGTAGTCATGAACTATTCCGCGTATCCCCTAATTAATGTCGAACACTACTATAATAGACAGCGATTAAGTTTTTACTGTTTCCAAAACGAGTTTTGCTGTTGTTATATCTACTTCAGTAATTTTGACGTTCTTATACTCTTGTAACCCACCAATAACATTTTTTACTGTAACAATATTACCGTCAACTTTAGCGTATATCGCGTCACCGAAAACTTTTTGGTCATCTAAAATAATGTTAAATTCACACATGACTTTTCATATGTAAGAGACGATTCACCCATAAATAAATACTCCGTTCAAACTAGCAATTACAATTAAAACACATACAAGATAACAAAAGAGCAAAAATAGTAACTGAAGATATGGACCGGTTTTATTGATTATTTAATTGTTTGTAAAGTTTTTTCAGCAATTATAGCACTGAAAAGTAGATCATCAATTGTTGCTATGAACGTAGCTATTTTTCCTGTACATTCAATATCAGTTACAACTTGACAGTTATCATTAACAGTGTTTACTTTTAGTCCTATTGGCGTTTTTAAATTGTCTGGAGAAACTGCGTTAGCTACTGCTTTGGCAGTTTTAGCATCAATATATTCAATGGTTATCGTCGCATTCAAAAATTTCACCTTTTAATTGACGCCCAACCAGCTCGTCTGCGGTAATTACAAAATTTTCAATTTGATTCATAGGTACTTGGGCGCCAGCTGCTATATTATGTCCCCCACCGGTGCCTAAATGTTTTTCAGAAGCTAATCGCATAACATTTCCAAGATTAACACCCAATTGTAACGCAGCTTCAGTTGTACGTGAAGAAATTTTAACAGCATCTTCACCATTCACTTTTGCATAAGCAATAAGTGGTTTTTGACTATTGGGCAAACCTGCAACCATAATAGATGAAACTGTGCCTATAATTTTTTCGTTAACGTAATCTTCACCATTAACAACATAAATATTTGTTAACTCACGTAACCGCTCAGGCTTCTCCATAACCCAACTTAGATACTTATTGATATTTTTACGATAATCCTCAAGAATACTATTGGACTCCTCAAGCGCCGCCCCACGATCACCCATACAAATAGCAATACCAAGACCAGGGCGATCCATACGACCCGTAGAGTTTAACAACACCGAATACTCACGCGCGTCCCGAAGAGCAGTATTCGGCTCCTCATTGACTAACACATAATTATTACCTATAAGATTGGAAACCTCAACATGCAAACCTTTTGAAAGCATATAATCCGCAAGCGCTGAACACAAACGCTTTTTCTCCACCTCATCTAAATCACTTAAAGACCTAAACCGCTCACCGTGTTTAATATCAATATCAAGAGACGCAAGAAATGTCAAAGCCTTATCTTCCTCCCCGCTCAAACCAGGGATAAAAGGGTTAGTCGTAGTCGACAAAGTACGATGTATCGGACGAGTTTCCCTGCCAAAAAAAGTGAGATCTTTCACTACTTTCACTAAATCCGCCTGAACGGCATCCTCAAGAATCAACTTATTTAAACCACCAAAACTACGTTGATCATACTTATCCTGCATATCACCAAGTGCGCCAACTAACGCAACAGGTGCTAAATCAACATTTTTACAATCCAAAGCCTTAGCTACAAAATAAGTTACTCCAGAACCACTAACTTCTGTCGCGCCATCAATGCCATACTCATGAGGATTTACTTGAACAAAATTATCATTATCAACATTAGCAGTAATTTGATGATGATCCAAAACCACTATCTTTACATCAGGAACATTGTCATTTAATAACTGCAAATACCCACTACCAAAATCAGTTAACACCACCAACTGAGGCTTATCAGCAATTATGTTACTAACAATCTTATTATCTACCCATTGCATAACCCGAACACGATAACGCGCATCAAGCCTATAAAGTGCCTTAGATATAACACCCGCTGCTGCAACACCATCTGCATCCAAATGCGAGAAACAATCAATAAAACCATCTTGCTGTACAGTTTCAAGTATCATTTTTGCGGCTTTATCAGCTGCAGATAAGAATAGCGCTATTTGTGTTTGATCAGCCAACAGAGTTTACCTCATTTATTAATAAAAAACATTCAACTAGATTTAAAGCTGGCGCACCAAGAACAAAAAATTAAAAACACAATTATCAGATTTTAAAAAACACAATAAGATTAAGTTTTTTTTAAAAATAATCCTGTTTTTTTGATATTTTTTAAGAGACAGGATTCAGTGACTTTTAAATTAAGTGTTGCGATAACTCTTTAGAGTTGTGTAGTTGATGGTTTCACATATTTTGATGTCTTGTGTGGTTGTTATTTTGAGATTATTTCTTTTGTAGTGCTTAGTAGAACAGAAACAGTTTTTATAGAGACACTGTTTGATGGACGTGTTACTTCTTTGGATTAACCATTTTGTAACATTTTTTTCTTTTGCCACAGGCTTTATGTTTAATTATTTTTTCGCTATTCTCTGTAGATATGTGCATCATTGTATCCTGTAATTATAACACATTACGTGTTTAAAGTCAATTTTCCATATCTCAAACTTTTGTTTAAATTTAAACGATAATTATTTAATTAGCGGTTAAACAATATTTTTTGGTAACGCGTGTGAAAAATTGGGATGTGATTATTATTGGTGCTGGTTCTGCTGGTTTAGCTGCTAGTATTTATGCCATAAGAAGTGGGTTAAAAACGCTTGTGATTGATGGGAAGTTAGCAGGTGGTACTATTAGTGATGCTCCAAAGGTAGAGAATTATCCGGGTTTTACTGAAATAAGTGGGCGCGAATTATCTGAAAAAATGGTTTTTCAATGTAAACAATTTGGTGTGTCTATACAGGAACTTGAAACAGTAGAAAAGTTGCAACTTGTTGGTGAAGAAAAAATTGTAACTACTACTAATGCTGTGTATCAGACTAAAGTTGTTATTCTTGCTACTGGGTCACATCACAAGGTTCTAGGCGTTAAAGGTGAAAAAGAGCTTCGAGGTAGAGGTGTTAGTTACTGTGGTATATGCGATGGTCCATTTTTTAAAGGTAAACATGTTGCGGTTGTTGGTGGCGGTAACTCTGCATGTGTAACCTCTATATATCTATCTGGTATCGCAAAACGAGTTACTATCATTCATAGAAGAAACGCTTTCAGAGCAGAACACAAACTAGCTTTAGATGTCATTTCAAAGAATAATGTTGATGTACTTTGGAATGCTGAAGTTGAAGAAATCAAGGGTGATCGGCAAGTAAAAACGGTGGTTTTAAAAAATGGTGTTACTGATGAAAAAACAGAGGTTTCTGTTGATGCTGTGTTTGTGCAAATTGGAGAAACCCCTAACAGTGTAATGGCAAAGGCTTATGGTGTGGAAACTGATAATGCAGGGTACATTAAGATTAACATTAAACAAGAAACAAACTTTACAGGTGTTTATGCTGCAGGCGATGTGACAACTCACCCGATTAAACAAGTTGGTACCGCTGTAGGACAAGGAATCACTGCCGCACTCCAAGCATACAGTTACATAGCAGGAATTCTGTAAAGAACAAATCTCGTTTTTGTATAACCCACTTTTGCTCTCTAGCTGTATTCATGTGTAATTTTGTGATTGATGGGGTATTGACTGTTGGTGTTTGCTAAATTTTACATAGGTCTGATTCTGTTTTTTGTTTTTGCCAGGTTTATATGATGGTTTTTTGTGTGTAAATATTTGCGATGCTTTTAAATAGCTCTGTACTGTGGTTGTAGGTGCGTAATTAAGGTGTAACGATGCCAAAGCAAGAAAAAGGTAAATCTCACTCGACACGGCCTGTAAGTCGGAGACCTCCAAACTGGTGTAAATATCAGCCTGAGGAAGTGGAAGCTTTTGTTATTAAATTTGCGAAAGAAGGTCATTCATTAAGTGCAATAGGTACCCTTCTTAGGGATCAGTATGCAATTCCATTGGTAAAACCAATCACTGGTAAAAGTGTAAGCGAAATTCTCAAAGAATCCAATTTAACTCCATCAATACCTGAAGACCTAGGTAATCTTATGAAGAAAGCTCAGGCTCTAGCAGTTCACATGGAGAAAAACAAAAAAGACCTGCACAACAAACGTAACATGCAGGTAATTGAGGCACAGATACACAAACTTTCGCGATATTACAAACGTGAAGGCAAGCTTGCTAAAAACTGGAAATACGAAGCAAAAATTGCTTCGATTTTCTAAAATAGCCTCTCACTTATTTCTCAATTTTTGAGTTTTACTTCATTTTTTTAGTATGACATGTGTAAATTTTTGAGAGATGTTGTTTTTGTGTTTTTTTAAGGTTTAGCACGTAAATGTGGCATGTTTAACGTTATGTTTGTAGGAATGTCTTATTTCTTCACGCGAACTTTTGATAGAGTAAACTAGGTCGCTACACAACAGCATACATACATAAACCACACTTACAACTGTAAGTACTTATACAAGTAATATTTGTCATTTTATGAAAATATCTTTTAATACATCTATTACAAAAAAGATGAAAATAAACTGTCATTTTTGAAAACTATTCAGTAAATTGAAAAATAGGGTCTCATATACGAAAAAGGGTAAAAACATCAGGAATATTTCAGTCAAACAGGCACATTGTGACGTTCATGCTGAGGATAATCAGAGTTTTTAGGCTAAGTCAGTAAAAGTTTTTAGGTTATCAAACGTTATTGTCTTGATATCTTTGGTAAGTGTGGTAATATCGTTTGGTAAATCGTGGTCTTTATGTTGGAAGATTTCAGCCTTTTCATATGGGTCATTTGGGGGCTATAAAAGAAGTTTTAACAAAAGTTGATGAACTTGTAATTGTTATTGGCAGTGCACAACATAGTCATAACTTGAAAAACCCTTTTACTGCCGGAGAGCGTTTAGTTATGATTCAGTGTTCTTTATGTGAAACAGACCTAGATTTAGACAGAGTTTGGATTGTTCCTGTTCCAGACATGCATCGACATATGCTGTGGGTTTCAGCTGTAGAAGGTTATACTCCAAAATTTAACAAGCTATATTCAAATGAACCTTTAACTCGTCGTTTATTTATAGAAGCTGGTTACACCGTTGAAAATATTAGCCTTTTTGACAGACAAACTTATTCATCAACATTTGTTCGCGAAAAAATGCTTAAAGATGAAAACTGGACATCGCTTGTCCCAAAAAGCGTGTCCGAGTTTATAAACAAAATTGATGGTGTAAACAGGCTTAAAGATCTGGCACGCACAGACAAAATCTAAAAACAAAATGTTCAAGGAAGATATCCGTTTAACGTATCTTTACTGTTAGAAACCGGAGGTAATGAGGTTGGTTGGTTTTATTATTTCTCGCAGTAGTATTGTCGCGTAGCATCCGCGTAGTAGTGTAAAAGTTATAGTTGTTGTTTCGTCAATTTTTTTTGAAACATCAAGGTGCTTGAAGTCTTTAATAGGTGTTAATACTGTTCGTAAACTGCCTCTATTACTTAGTCTAGAGTTAACGGTAACGCGAAAACTCTGTAGGTTTACACCTTCTTGTTGCAAAACACGTTGTTCCAATTCACCCATGATGCCACCTGAGAGTTTTTGTTTGAATCCAACTATCGGTAGAGCAAGTCGCATTTTACCAGCTGTTAAGGTGTCACTTATCTTTGTTTGATTTTGAGCAGTTACTATCTGTGGCATATTTACCATGGGTAGTCCAGTGCGTTCAACTCCAACTACAAAATCGCCAATTTCAACATCGTTTAGAGGTAGTCCAGCTTTAACGCGTTCACTTAAGAAACGATTAAACAAGTATGACTGGTAAGCTTGTACAAATAAAACCTGTAATTTTAAGGGTAAAACGTTAAACGCTTTAGTGTATTCGTTTGGTTTTTCGTTTAAATATTTTAGCATTGAGCGTTCATAACGCAGGTGTTTGGGATAATGCTCCAAAGCGGCTTTAAAATCGTGAGTCTGCTGGAGTTCTGTGCGAGCTTTTCTTGATTCAGGATGCTCATCGGGACTGGGTTTTGCAAGAAAAAGTATAGCAGCTTCTTCAAAATTACCTTCAAGAATAGCTTTACCGACATAATGTGTTATAGGTCGAGTAGTGCCAAAACGTTGATGACCAAAATAATTAGGGAATCCGCCAAGTTTAGTAATTTCTTTAATG
>JAIRJY010000132.1 GCA_031260365.1 Nitrososphaerota archaeon
CATAGTTGGTGCTAAAACTAAAAATGAACTATTATTCATAGACCAGCTAAACAAAATTTGCCAAGAAAAAAATAAATTAATCGTAACAACAAACGATGGAACCTATGGTTTACAAGGGCTAGTCACCGAACCATTAACAACACTCTTAAATCAAGAAAAATTCGATGCAATATACACTTGCGGACCAGAAATTATGGTCAAAAAAATTTTTGAGCTAACACAAAAACATAAACAATCTCTAGAAGCAAGCCTAGAACGCTTAATGCGATGCGGCATTGGTCTATGCGGTAGCTGCGTTATAGGTAAATATCGTGTCTGCAGAGACGGAACAGTATTTAATGAAACACAATTAAATGAAATCAAAGAAGAAATAGGAACCACAAAACTAGATTATAGCGGAAACAAAATACAAATATAATCGTTTGACTTTTCACAGTAGACCTCTTGCATAACCTGTAATCACTTCTTTTTTGTCATTCTAAGCGGAGATGTTTTTGCCTAAATGGTCTTGTAAATTCATCGTTTACGTTAAAAATGACATGTTGGGAGCCAAGTTATGCAAGAAGTCTATTTAAAGAATTCTTAAACGATAAAGACGCAACAACCCCTTTAAACCCACTTTACTACAGATTGTCGTTTACTCAAACATACATCAGGTACAGAATCATTATCAGTTCAATGATACGGCACATCTATAGAGTCGTGTCCTGCCATATTGTGCCTGTTCTTATAAAGCTAAACAGTAGTTGACGCATTGTTTCTTGTTGATTTTTGCGGTATGACATGCGTGCTTCTATTACTTTTACGATTGTTTTGTTTTTTTTGTTGATGGTGGGTATTGTTGGATTGTGGCTTGATTTAGGGTGTTAAATTCATCGAGTGCAAGACCTCAGAAGTTCTTGAAATATTAGAGTTTTTTGGACAATGCGGTGTAATTCAACACACATATCCATAAAAACTGAATAATTCAACGGTACGCTAAAAAGTTTCGTTTTAAAACTAAAACACTAATCGCAATTAATATCTAATAAACAATTGGTGGACGAGGCGGGATTTGAACCCGCGACCTCCACGATGCCAACGTGGCGATCATGCCAGACTGATCTACCCGCCCAACAGAGTTTATTACATTTATTTTTAACCAAGGTGTTGTTTAACACTTTAAGGATAAAACAAAACGTTAGTAACGTTAGAGTGTTAAAAACATTTCTAAACATCGTTCTTATTCCGCTCTTATTTGGTGGCGTATGTTAGAAAAAGTTGGTTGTTGTTTTTCTTTTTCATGGGTGGACCATTACAGCTTCTGTTAGTGTACTGTAATGTTGTTAAGGTAACTGTTTGTTGTGTTCAAAAATGTTTTACGTTTTTAAAAAGTATGCGTTATAGCCAGCTGAAATTGCATTGACAGTCGTATCTCTGTATGTTTGACGTTAAGATGCTTTTTCAATGTGCTTTTAGCAATTGACTTCTATTAACATGCGGAAAAACTATCAATGTCTATGCATACTGCTAAAGATAGCTGTAGAATAGTCGTAAGACAAAATATCTTTAGATTAGCTAGAATGTTGTCGTAAAGTCGTAAATAACGATAACTAAATATATACGTAAACAAACCAGTAAAATGAAGGATAACTGAAGCAAAAGATGCAGCCATATTTGGGACATCTCAGAAACAGACTGGATAAGTGGCGTGTTCTTTTATTGGTTTTCTTAGTTGTTTATGCAGTTTTTTTGTTGTTTAACTTAAATTCACTAGTAGTCCAGTGGGATGAAGCTAGTCACTTAAATGGTGGTTATCTTCTTTTACATGGTCAGCTATCTAGCTACATGTCAACAGCATTTTATCCGCCATTGAATGACTTAATTATTGCTGGATATTTTGCTATAGGTGGCTCTAGTGTCTTTGTAGCACGTTTAGTTTCTGTAACATTTGCTGTATTTACCGTACTAGCTACTTTTGAATTCACTCGCTATATTTACAATGCTCCAACAGCATTTGTTTCAGCTGTTCTACTAAGTACAATGCCTGGCTTTATTTGGCTTGGACAACTAGTCATGGTAGACATAGCACTTGTCTTTTTCTACGCTGTTACACTAATGCTGTTTTTTGTCTGGTTGCAAAAACATGATAACAAGTACCTTTTTTTAAGTGGCGTTACACTTGGCTTAGGTTTTCTTGCAAAATACCCAATAGTTGCTGTAATAATTATAATGATGGCGAGTATTCTTTTCTTCGGTAAAGATAAAATTAAAAAGAGAATTTTAAAAATACCTTTTCTAATTTTAACTGCGCTATTCGTAACACTTCCTTGGTTGTTTCTTCTATATAAAACCTACAATATACACATGCTAGACCAATGGTTTTACGTAATGAATATATATATTCCTCAGAGTCTTGACGTTCCCGTTCCAATATACTACTTGATCGCCATGGTACGACCTTATGGTAATGTTCACCCCATCTCTTTTATTGTATATTTTTTAGGTTTAACAGGACTAGGTTTACTGTTTTGGAAAAGACAACCAGAAGACAAATTCATACTCATATGGTTTTTTGCTACATACGTCTTCTTCACCTTTATAGGACAAACACAATGGCGATATATTGCACCAATTTTTCCCGCGCTTGCTATATCCGCAGGCAGACTAACAACATTTTTTTCAACAAAATACAAAACTCTGCAAAAAAACCAAAAAACAGCCCCAAAACACATTCAACCTATCAAACTTGTTGCTACATGCTTGATTATTCTCACAATTTTTGGAACAGCATACAGCTGCGTTAATACATATAACTGGATAAAAACACAATCTGCTTGGGATCCACCATTAACACAAACTACAAACTATATAGCCACAAAAATGGGTAACAATAGCAATGAGTCAATAGCAGTATTATGCCCTGTCAACGTAGTAAACGGTGACATCGTTAAATTCTATTTCTATACCACCGTTAACCATACTAACCAACCATCTATACACCAATACCCAAACGTAGCTGTAGATAGACAATATGCCGATTTTA
>JAIRJY010000140.1 GCA_031260365.1 Nitrososphaerota archaeon
GGGAAGCTTATTCGTCACCCATACCGCCAGGCATTCCGCCTGGACCACCTTTTGGTGCTTTTGAAGTGATTACATCGTCAATGCGCAGTATCATTGCTGCTGATTCAGCTGCTGATTTGATTGCTTGCTCTTTTACCATGATTGGTTCAATGACACCGTTTTTGATGCTATCTTGTAGTTTGCCTTCGTATATGTTAATGCCCGTATTTTTGTTACCTGCTGTTGTACTGTGTGCTGTGCGAAGTTGTGCAAGGATGTCAATTGGTTCAAGACCTGCGTTTTCTGCAAGTGTTCTTGGGATAACTTCTATAGCGTCTGCAAAGGCTTCGACTGCGAGCTGTTCGCGTCCATCAATTTTCGTAGCGAACTTGCGTAGTTCTTTTGAAAGCTCGATTTCTACTGCACCACCGCCGGGTACAATTTTGTTGTTTTCAATGACATCGGATACTACGGAAAGCGAGTCAGTCATTGCGCGTTCAGCTTCGTCAACCATGCGTTCTAAGCCTGCACGGAGTAGAATAGCAACACTGTGTGGGTCTTTGCATTTTTCGACAAAAATCATTTTGTCGTCTCCGATTTTACGTTCTTCAACTAAGCCTGCTTTTCCAAGGTCTTCTTTCTTTAAATCATCAAGGTCGCTACTGATTCTTGCGCCTGTTGCACGTGCAAGTTTTTCCATGTCGGATTCTTTTACGCGGCGTGCTGCTATAATGCCTTCTTTAGCTAGAAAGTGTTGTACCATGTCATCAATGCCTTTTTGACAGAATATGACATCAGCATCTACAGCTTTTAGTTTGTCAGCCATTTCTTTTAGCATGTCGGTTTCTTGGTCTAGAAACGCTTTCATTTGAAGTGGATCTTTGATTCGGATTTCGGCACTAATTTCGGTTTTTTCAATTTCAAGTGGTGAGTCAAGAAGAGCAATTTTCGCATTTTCTTTTGTTTTCGGCATACCGGGGTTGACCACTTCTTTGTCAACAATAATGCCTTTGATTAATTGTGTTTCAAGCAGACTTTTGCCTGTTTTTTTGATTATTTGTATGTTGTCAATATCAGCAATTGTTTTGCCTCCGCGCTCTTCCATAATTTGTTTTACTGCATCTATGGAAATTTCTGCCAGATGTTCTCTTGCGCTGCCGACAGATTTGCTGCTTGTTGAAGTTAATGCTACTTTAAGTAGAGTCTTGCGATCGTTAACATCTAATGGTTCAGCAATTTTGCCGATTAATTCGATTGTTTTTTGAGCTGCTTTCCGATAGCCACTTACTAGAATTGTTGGATGAATGTTCTGCTCAAGTAGCTCTTCTGCTTTCTTTAACAGTTCACTTGCAAGAATAACTGCACTTGTAGTTCCATCGCCAACCATGTCATCTTGAGTTTTTGCAATCTCAACCATCATTTTTGCTGCTGGATGCTCTACGTCAATTTCTTTTAGAATTGTTGCTCCATCATTAGTTATGGTGATGTCGCCAAGACTATCAATAAGCATTTTATCCATGCCTCTTGGTCCTAAAGTGGTTTTTAAAACTTCACCTATTACTCGTGCAGCCATAATGTTGTTTCTTTGAGCTTCTTTTCCTCTACTTCGTGTTGTTCCTTCTTTAAGGATAAGGACGGGTTGTCCTGAACCTGTTGTAGTTAAATATGCCATGTAAATCCCTCTACGTTTAATAGAATCGTTCCTTTATATTAGAATAATTCAAAAATCAGACAAGAATATAAACGTTTTACCCCAATAAGCCCTTGTCATGTTGAACAAAAAAGCACAAACTAACCAGGCTTACAACAATTTTGATATTTTAGACCTGTTCGGGAATTATGTGTGTAGTTTTTTGTTGTAGATGCTGCAGAGGAGTGCCATTCTCAGGTCACATCTTTTTTCTGTTGCGATATTTGTTTGATAAGATGTTAAACACTTTAAATTTTGCAATAATATTTTCAATTAACATTCTTTCACGAGAAATACGCCGGTTTTCAGCTTTTTCAGCTGGCATTAAGCGATGATACTTTGACTTCTTTTTAAAAACATTGCTATTTCTATAATATACCTATCAATTCCTTGAAAACCACTATCAACCAAAACCAAGTCCCCTCCAAAACAGCCACCCCCGAGTCTCTTTATACATTTTAAAATCGTGAAGTCTACCTTTGTCTTGTGCTATAGCAATAATAGCGCACGTTTTACGATCAACAAAAATCAACGTTTTAATGGTGTGACGCTTCTTTTTCCCACTATAGTATTTTTGTTGTTTTTTTGGGACCCAAACTGGACTCTTCGTCACATCCACCAATACAACTTCCAACATATCATTTGTAAGCATCTCTTTTTTACCCGGCAAAGAGAATTTACCACTTTGATTAAAACATCTTCCACCCAGACAACAATATCATGAGCAGTACTTTTTGTAACACCATATTCAAAACCCAACTCAAAAAACGTATACTAACGCCAATACTCAAACGCCATAGTTAAAACATGTCTTCAACTGTTAACTTTGAATCACGACCCCTTCGACAATGTTTAGCCAAATATGCTTTTCAAAGCACAACAACCATTTCTTTTGCCATTGCTTTAGTAACCCCCATCAGCAACTTGAACACAGAATCCTTTAACGCAACTACTTTTTCAAATTTCCCAACCACAATACTCTACGCCATACACTCTTATCACACAATAGAACAAATTAAAAATATTTAATTTCCGAACAAGTCTATTGAACAAAAAAACACCAACTAAGTTTTATGACATTACAGTAAAATATAAGTGTACACTTTTGATCCATTAAGGTAAAAGCCTACATGAGAAAAATAGCTGGCTCTAGTAATTACTTAAGAAATCAAACAAGAAAATATCTTATCAAAACTATTCTAACTTTATTCTTTTTCATTTTAATATTTACATTAACGTGTTACCAGGCCATATTTCAAATAAAAAACGTTGAAACAATTGCGACAAGTTTCACCATATCTTTTGTAACATTGTTAATATTTCGATATTATCAACACAAATATCATATTTATAAGAGCGGGAGACAAGGCGAAAAAACTGTAATTAAGAAATTAACAAACAAACTAAATGATGAGTACACACTCATTAATAGTGTATACCTAAAAAAAGGAGGCGGCGACATTGACCACATCATTTTGGGACCAACTGGCATTTATGTACTAGAAACTAAAAATTGGAGCGGGAAAATTATCTGCAATGGAACACAATGGCAACGTCCTGGAAAAAAACTCCAAAACAACCCAAGTGTACAAGTAAGAAATAATACTCAAAAAATCAAAAAAATGGTCGACTCTTCTCCGCTTTTTCAAGGGCTCAACATTTATGTTGAAGGTTTAATTGTTTTCACCAATACCCACGCTAACTTAAGCATTAACAACTCAACAGTTCCAGTTCTAAGAATACAACAACTACCTGATTACATAAAAAACCAAAAAAACAATCGTTTAACAAAAGAGCAAGTACAACAAATCGTAAAACAAATCCAAGACGCTTAAAATAGCACTAAACGTGGTTTTTCAGCTTATTTTAACTTAAGAACATTTTCATATACGCAAACTTCTTGTGAAGCTAAGTGGTTTATGCGATTATATTGTTGATACTAGTAGAGACTCTTTTTTTCAGTAAGGTAAACCCAATCTGCGAACGGGTATTCATGAAAAAAGAACTAGTTCCACAAGAGATCTATTAAGAAAGTTTCGGATTGTACACTTTTAGCTAATTTATGTCTATCAGGGTACAAAAACGTTGCATTTAAGTTCTTTTTGTTACACAAATAATTCAACAAAGCTATTCACCAAAATAGGTATAACATATTCTTATACTCCATCACAAATATATCACACAAACAAAACTCATTATAACAAATTTTTAAAGTCTAATAAAACTGGTCTCAAAGAAGCCTAAGTATGCGATACATTGAGCCATCACAAAAAACAGGTATAAAAGAATGACAATACATTTCTAGAGTATGGTCAAACATTTAAAACGTAAAAGGAATATTAGAAAAGTTTTAGGTTTTCGTTTTCTATGGTGACTTTGTTTCCAGTTTTGATTTTTGTTATATCTACTTTATCTATGAATGGAATTTCACTTATGATAGCACCAACTGCAACTATTGTTTCTGTTTCCTTGTTTATCATGCCTAAAGGGGCTGTGTTGTTTTTCTTCATACGATATAGTGTGTAGCTACCAACGGTACTGCCTTTACCTTGTGGAAATACGAGAATTTTGTCTTTAATGCTCATACCTTCTAGTTCATGACCTTTTTCAAGTACGATACCTGTGTTAGGGTCTACGCCACCGTAGAAACTAATAGGCATACTCGTTGTAAGGGCTTCGCCTTCAACTGTGCCTTTGTAAATTATTCTGCCTTTTAAATGTTCCATTTTCCACTCACCGCTGCTTCAATACATTCTTTCATGCTACCCATTTTGGTTTTCATAAGATTTTGTCTTGAATAGAAACAACCTTTAGCTGAAGTTGTTGCTAAAGCGTTGAACCTTCCTTTCAGTGGCGCAACTGCCATGCAGGTGTCGCATGCAAATTTGCCTCCTGCAGCTTCAATAATTGCTGTGTAACCACGTTTGTCTGCAAGCTGCTTAACGGTTCGAGATGTTGCAACCCACAATTCTACATCTTTTTTGACTTTTTTGTTTTGAATTATATCCACGATTTCTTGGATTTCTTTAATTGAACAATGTGGACAACCAACACAGACAAAATCAATCTCAGCAGTATCATCGTTAATGCTGTCGTAAGCGTTTTTGATGTCACTTGCTTCAATATACACCGTTTCTTTAGGTATTGGTTGTTGGTCTGCGCTTGGCGTTATGTTTTTTACATAGAATAAAGGTTTAGTGCCATAAGTAACTATTGAGGCACAAAAGTTTTTTAGTTCGTCAAGCTGGGCGGTTTTTATGCCGGTTATATATGGAGTTTTATTTTCAGCTTTCTTACCTACAGCATAGCCTAAAGCACCCCAGTCAGATATTTTGGAGAGTTCTACTTCAACTTTAACATGCACATCTGGAACACGATTTTCATCAAGATGTAAACCGTAACAAGGAGTTTTTCCAACAAACGCTGCAGCTAAAGCCGATGGTCCACCTTCCCGGTTTGTGCGCGCACCCAAAACAGAATTAGCAAACGTTACTGCGCTACTCTCTGACCATGCAATGTGTTCATCATATAATGGAAGATTACCAATAAGATAAGGAGTACACGTGCAACTAACTAGTATACCCATACGTTGAAACGCATCGATAACAAGATTCTGTTTTTCTGCAAATTCCTCAGAAATACCAAGTTGTCGCCAATTTTCAAGATCCATACCTGCAGGATTAAGTGTAGTTAAAACTTTGACTTTCCCGTCTTTTGCAAGCGAATTTAAAAATTCTAGTCCAGCATCACCCAAATTGTGATAAGAAACTCCTGCAACTTGGACACTACCAACATTAATCAAGTTTTTTGCGCCAAAAATTTCTCCAAGGGCAACTAGAATTTCCATACTTTTACGTGTAGCATAGCCTTCCTTACCGTCTAACATTGCTTGTTCTTGTTTAGTTAACTCCATATGGTCACATCAAATATTTGTTTAAGTCAACTTTGACATAGTCTTCTTTTTTGAAACCCTTCCCAGTGGTTATGAGAGGAATTGTTGCATCAACACCAGCTTTTGCTGTTGTAGCTTTTTTACCTTCAGAGAGATCACCAGATGGGTCAAGACTTGAACCAGACTGATTTGATAACACAACTAGGTTTTTATCAGCTTGAAACCGAGTTGAAATTGCCCACTCAACATCATGAGGATTATAAATGTTAATATCTTCGTCTACAACAACTACATGCTTTAGGGATTTATGTCCTTCAAAAGCAGCAAATATAGCTTTTCTACCATCATCAACATGGGTCTTATTAATTTGCACCACTGCGTGTAACCAACTACAACCTCCAGGTGTAATGTAGATGTCTTTACATTGACATACTTTGTTAACTTCATTATAAATTGTTGGTTCTTTAGGCATGCCCATCAAGAATTTATGTTCATTCTTGCCCGCTAGAATGGTTTGATATATTGGGTTTTTACGTTGAGTTACGCAGTTAATTTCGATTACTGGCTGTTGGCGTACACGATCAACTACACCAGTTAAATCAAGAAATGGTCCCTCAGTGGCTTTTTCATTAGTAATTTTGCCTTCAAAAACAATTTCTGTATCTACAGGAACTTCAATATCAACCGTTTTACATTTTACAACAGCTGTTTTTTCAAGAGCATTAGCCATCCCCAATTCATCAACACCTGTTGGAAGTGAAGTAGCTGCTGCAAGAAGAACCGCTGTAGAGTTACCCACACATATGGCTATGTCAAGTTCGCCGCCAGTTTTTTTCAGTATGTTGTCAGTTCCACGGTTTTCAACTATACGTGCAACAAAATGATTCTTGTCTTTAAGCATGAGACGATGAAAACACATATTTTGGTGACCGGTTTGCGGGTCTTTTACAATAGAAACAGCAGAAGCGATGTATTTTCCGCCATCCTTAGCTGTATAGCTCATAATGGGCAACTTTGTTAAATCAACAGCATCGCCTGTATACACAACTTCTTGACAAACCGCGTCTTTTACAAGTTCTGGCTTAACAGGCTTGTCAATAGCTAAGGAAAGCTTTGGCAACAACTGTTCTTTTGTTGTACCAAGCGCACGGCAAATTAGCTCTTTAGAAGAAACTAAACCTGCTACAACAGGAACCGCTGATTCTTTAACGTTGTCAAAATATACTGGGTTTTCATTTAACGCATTTATTATACCTGCCAACTCGTACTCTGTAGAGACCGATGTCGTAATTTTTGTGAGTTCACCATTTTTTTGAAGTAACTCAATGAAAGCTCTTAGACCCAAATTCTTTCACCTAAAACGGAAATATCTCATAATTCACGTTTATAGTTTTTGGAGAACATAATTAACTTTGCTTTGATAGATATATTCCTCAAAAAATGGACTGCTCATCACTACATAAACTATAGTGGATTAACTTAACAATTAGATGTTACAAAATAGGTGTACACAGCCTCTTGCAGACCGTCACATTTAGGCATCAAATCAGGTAAAGCCCGCTTCATATTTGCCCACCGATG
>JAIRJY010000172.1 GCA_031260365.1 Nitrososphaerota archaeon
TATTTGCCATAATTGAACTTTTACCATGCAAAAAACATGACAATGAAAAGGCACTTTGCTATAATTGCATCTTGGACCAAACACTGTGGATATAAACAATAAAAAGTTAAGTTGCTATAGTATCTCATGCAAAAACACGGCAGCATCTCAATGTAAAAAGTAACACAATCACGAATTTACAAGAAGTCCATACATTTTGACATCAGACACATAATGAACGGCTTTTTTGATCATGCACTTGTTTGTGCTAATTTAAATTCCTAACGTTATAAAATGGCTTTTCTGTTTTCAAAAGATCATTTGGAAAAACCTTTACAAAGAATCATAGATTTACAAAGTTTAATGACACTCTAATCACTAAAATAGTTTAAACAATAGACATGCTTCACGTCATTTTATGTTGCTATACAAAGAAACAAAATTTAGTTGTTGTCATGTCTCTGCTTTTTTTAGGAATTCTTTTGCGGTGTCGAGATTAAATTTATAGAATAATCCTGTGATAACGAAAGCGATTATACCACTCATCGTTACAGAGATGAATGGATTTATAGTTGGGAAATTAATGATGCCAAATTCGCCTAAAAATGAAGAGACCACGGATAGCAGAAGTGGCGCCATTATTGCAAGGGCAATAAGGACGCAGGATACCATGCTTAATAGCATCCAAACGGGGCGGATCATGCGTGGTTTTGGAGTTTCTATAAAGTCAGCTCCTCTAAAACCAATGTTTAATGAAACGGCACTTAAGGCGAAAATTAAGAATACGGCTGTTAATATGGCTACGCTTAGCATTATTGGTGTTGGTTTAAAGAGTATCGTTCCAACTGCTCCTGTTATAGCTAGTATAAGTAGACCAAAGAGTATAACAAAGAAATATTTGCTTTTGACAAGGTTTTTAGCACTTATAGGTGAAGCGTAAATTCTCCATATTACCTGACCTTCTTCACCTATGATGAAGTTGCCAAGCATATAAGACATAAATGATGAAGGCAATAAGAATATCATCGCAAAAGAGATCAACATCCCTTCGGGTTCTATAGCGGTGTTTGCTAAACCAAATGATTGCATAAGTGGTATTAACATAAATACGATAGGGGTGATAAACACGGGGATTAGTTCTTTTCGTCTTGTAAATGCTTTAAAGTCTTTATTAATTACGGCTGCTTCTACAGATGAAAAGCCAAGTTTGCCTAAAATACCTGTTTTTGGTGTGTAAGTACCGCTTTGAATTTTTATTGCGGGTGGCGTATAGAGACCAAAACGCTTGTTTAACAATACGGCTAAAGAGTATAGAGCACTTATGAAGGCTACTGATAGAAGAGTATAAACTATTCCTATCAGCACGCTGCCGCCTGTAATGAAAAAGTTTGATAATGCAAGTCCTAGCCAAACAAATGGGACATAAAATAGTGAACCTTGGATGTCTGTTAATGTTAAAAGGATATTTCCTGCACTCAAGATGACTGTGTAGTAGATTACGTAAAAGATAGCAAAGAATGCAAGGGTACCTATGAAGCGTACCCATATAGCACTTTTTCCACTTGACTTATGAACAGCTCCCATGGAGCGTACTTGAAGTACACGCAGAATTTCTGTTAAGGTGCTTGTTAGAAACGCTGCAGCAAACATGGCTATTGAAGTTGCTATAGCTAAAAGGAGCAAACCATTGAAAATGGAAAATACTATTATTGCTGAAGAGACAAATAACACTATGCCTAAGGGGATTCCAAGTAAGCTTGCAATAACAGATGCTAACGTATGTTCTTGCCATGTGATTGGTAACCAGTAAGGGGCTTCAGCTTGCATTTTAACGCCGCTACGTTGCAACTGGTAAACCATACCCAAAATAGCATTAGTAATAAGAATTGTTGTTGGAAGAGTAACAAACACGTATGCTGCATAACTTTGAACATCAATACCTAAAACGTCAGATATTGTACCTGATAAAAATAACGCGAAAACGCCTACTATAATACCCACTACTACAGCTAACAAGTACAGCCAATTAGCAAGAAAACGGTTTTCTTTATATTTAGAAGGATTTTTACCTCTTAGCAAACGTCCTGATTTTCGTTCAACCTGTATTAGTAGCAGAACATTTTTCCAGTTCATTTAACAAGTGCCTCAACAACGGCTTTCAAGTCTTCAGTTCCGGTGAGTTTAAGAAATATATCTTCAAGATCAGAACCGGGCAGGCTTGCTCTTTGTTGCAGATCTTCCATGTTGCCAAGTGCCAAAAGATTACCTTTGTACATTATTGCAATTTGATCACTTAAAGCTTGGGCAATTTCAAGAACATGCGTAGTTATAATAGTAGTCACACCCTGAGCCTTAAGCCCGGCAAGAATATCTTTTACAATTCTTGCACTTCTAGGATCAAGCGCGTTTAATGGTTCATCTAAAATTAACAATTTTGGTTTATGAATAAAAGCAGAAATTAGAGAAATCTTTTTTTTCATACCATCAGAATAACTATTAATCATATCCCCTTCGCGACCCTCAAGCTGCAAAGCCTTAAGGTGTTCAGTTATTCTTTGCTGTTTCTCATCTGCAGATAACCCATAAATATCACCTATAAAATCAAGATATTCAATACCTGTTAAAAACTCGTAAATGCTTGGCGACTCTGGAACATAGCCTACAAGACGTTTTACGTCTACAGGATTTTGTTGAACATCAATACCTAAAACATTAACAGAGCCAGCAGTTGGTGTAACTAATCCCATTAACATTTTCAAAGTAGTAGACTTACCAGAACCATTAGGACCAAGTAAACCAAAAATCTCACCCTGCCGAATATTTAAACTAAGACCATTTACAGCAACAAGATCATTATAACACTTAGTGACATTTTTAAGTTCAACAGCCAACTGATTCATTTATAACGCCCACTTGACGTACAGAATACAAAAGCAGTTATTAAATTTAATTGAAAACACAAATAACAACGGTACTTAAAAATACTAAACTTCTTACATAACTTATTTCCCAATATGCCCTTCTTAGCGTGAACGATGAAATTTACAAAACCATTTAGCAAAAAACGCCCCTTAGGATAACAAAATAACAAAGTGTTTGTAGATTGC
>JAIRJY010000182.1 GCA_031260365.1 Nitrososphaerota archaeon
GAGACATCTTTGGCTAGTTGCTCATAACTATCTACAATGCTAACTACCTCAACATCTGCAAGCGACTGAAAAACAGGAATATGCATCCGTCTAGCAACAGCGCCACATCCGATAACACATACTTTCATTATTATTCCTCATTTGTCTTTCGTTTAAACGCTCTAGCTTGGAAACGCAAAGCTAATTTGAACAACATAGCTTGAAAACTACTCCACTCAAAATCTCGTTTAACGTCGTCCAAACGTTCACCCACGACCACACAATTTGTATTCCCCACACCTTTTTTTGCTGCCAAACGAATATGACCAATTTTTCGAGGACTGAATCCCATAATTTTAGCACATACAAAATCCACGGCAACAATATCATGACCAGCAACAATCAACTCCGAATAGATAGGTGGACCAAAAGAAGGACCCCAAATTCCACCGACACCTACAATACCATCAACAATACAAAAATCAGGTGCACCTATAACTAAATTCAGAGCAACAATCGCCTTGTCAATATTTGGATGAAGCAATTGCTTATCTAAACGTGGATTACAACCAAATTGGTTTTTTAAGCAACAAGTAATATTTGTTAACACATTAGTCTTCAATTTGGGCAACGTAATAAAATATGCGCCATCAAATATTTTAGGTATAGAAAAAGTATAACCGAATTCAGAATCTTTCTTTTCGTCACATTCATTCTTGGAAAGGTTTAACCATTTAGCATTCCATTTCTCTATGACAGGTAGAAGACCAAACCATTTAACAAACAAATCAGCAATTACGACACGTCCATCACTCTCAACAACATAAATTGCCACAGTATCACTTACATGTTCACGTATGTATTTTAGAAGGGCATCCAAAAAAACAGGATGCGTTATTGCACCTGTATCAGGGGTACGAGAATCACATAAGTTAATTTTTATGACAATTTTCTTTTGATTTGAAAGTTTTATTCCACCTGCAAGATTGATAGCTTGAAACAAATTTGGGTAGACATTATCGTATGAAGATTTTACAATGCTAACTAAACTACCATTCACGTTAAATTTCCACCTAATGTATATCATCATTCATATTGTAACAGGTTTGATCCTAAGACCATTCTAATTTAACTAATCGTTTTTGAGAGCCAACAATATAGCCAAGAAAAACCATTATTGTTGCTACCCAAAGTGTCCAACAACGTGATGGTCCTGTCTTGACGTTTCCTCGCAATAGAATTTGAGGTGTACCCAACAACAGAGAACGCACATAGTTTTTTTCAGTTCCCAAAGTGTCTTTGTTTAGTTGGTTATTAGTTGAGACGAAAGCTTTTGAAAACCCTTCAGAGTAAGACCGCCTTACCACATATTTCAGGTTTACCCGATTGGGTGAGACTTTATGATAAACTATGGCTTTGGGGTCGTAAATAATTGTTGTCCTATGCAGCTTGCTTGTTGCACGTATACCGAACTCTGTATCATCATGACCCATTAACACATTACCAATTCTGCCCATATCAGTACTAAAAAACCCGACATTTTCAAACACGCTACGTCTAAACGCCATGTTACAACCAATAGGATTCCTTATTGTCGTTTTTTTTGTTGGTAAACCTTTATAGGAACATCCAACTATCCAGTATAACTCTTCAGGAAACCAACCAGGGGTTTGATTGGACCACACAGGAATAATGTGACCGCCTACACCAATAATTAGAGAATCATTAAAATTGCTTACAAGATTTTTAAGCCAATTCTTGTCAGCTACAGCGTCATCATCAATAAAAGCAAGAAATTCTGAAGTACAACTATTTATGCCCATATTGCGTGCTGCAGATAAACCAAAAGCATCACTTACAACAAGTTTAACAGAAGAGCCTAATCGCGCCTTATAATAAGCCACTATTGCATCAGCAGGGTCTAAAACAACTATTATCTCCTTTGGAGGCAACGTCTGGTTTTTAACAGAATTTATACAGTTTACAACATCGTCTGCTCGCTCAATAGAAAAAACGGAGATTATCACAGAAACGTCGCTCAAAAAATCACACAACAATTAAATACAGATAGTTCAGCTTTGACCATATATATACCGTAACATTTTCTGTTGGTAACCAAAGAGTAATTTAGCTACAAATGTTATTAGGGGTAATCGTTCAGTTATCTTTAACAACATTTCAATTTCTGCTTTATTAACGATTTTCAGCAGTGGCATCAATGTAATGTAGACCAGTAAGTATAATGTGCCACCAATAAACAAGACTAGAATAAAGTTAAGAGAAGTAAATAAGAGCATAGCTAAAGGTGGAAATGCAGAAATGATAGATATCAGGTAAATTCGCAGATTATATCGGAAGGTAAATTTTAAGTGCAATTGTTTATGCGCAACAACAGCCGCATATATTGAAGCGGTCATCGTAGAGATTACTGTGGCAACAATAACACCAACTGCATCGTAGAATACAGCAAATAGTGGTGCTAAAATCAGTAAAAGAACGAAATGGATTAAAGATCTATTCATAGTTAACCGAGTTTTACCTAAACCATTAAAAACACTAACTAACGTTAAGGATCCAATTATTGCAAGCAAAAAAACTGAGCAACTCAAAGATAAAAGCAATGCAGCAGAGGTATATGTTGAACCATACAACAAATTAACAATAGGATTAGAAAAAATAATTGCTGAAACAGCAATAGGCACAATTATTAAACAAGTGTATTTGTTTGCTTTATTGAAAAATGCGCTGACAATTTGAGGCGTTGCTGATTCAAGTTTTGAAAAGGTCGGCAGAAAAGCAGTTGTAAAAGCTGTCGAAAGCATAGCTAATAAGGTCGCAAAATTGTAGGCTGCCTTAAAGTTTCCAATAACCGCATCAGAACTAAAAAAGGCTAAAACAAGCTGCTCATAAAGCGGAAAGAACCCAATTAAAACAACAGATACATATACGGGCATGCCATAACGGACTAAAAGCACCAAAATATTACGACTGTTTTCATTTACAGTTTGTAAAACCTTGTTTTTAGGTTTAAGAACTTTGTAGAAGAGTAAAACACTGCCAAATACAGAGGAAACAACAAACCCGCCAACATAACCAATTAATGCACCTGTAACGCTGAAACTGAAAACTACAAGAGTAACCTGTAAAATAGTGATTAAAACTGCTCGAATCGTAGTATTTAAAGCACTAAACTCGGATCGATCTAACCCTACAAAAGCAGAGTTTGTATTAGTAAATATTACCTGAAAAACTACAGAAAGAGAAGCAAGCTGAATATAAAAACTGAACTCAGGTCTATTTATGAGCAGAGCAAAATAGCTGGCAAAGACCAAGCTTATAATTGAAATTATAATGCCTATGCCGATTCTAAAAATTAAGCTGTACTTAATTATAGCAGAAACACGATCATCCTTTCCTTCGGCACGAAGACTTGCAACAAACTTTGTCACTCCCGCATTCATGCCTAAATCAGTAAATAACACAAGAAGTGAAGGAATAACTATTACTAGATTGTATTGTCCATAGAGTTCAGGACCCAAGAGTCGCCCCATTAATATCGCAGAAACAGCAAGAATTACACTAGCCAAAGTAGCCCCCGAGAAGAGGAAAAAACTGCCACGAGCTGAATCTTCAGTTACTTGAGATAAATCTTGACTCATAATGACATCTCAAAGATAAATTCTATGGGAAATTATACACATATTAAGAAGTGACATTAAACCAGAAGTAGACCCAACGGTTTTGATATTGAGTTATCTCTGTTGAAGGATTGTAAGCCCAAAGTTCAACAAAAAGTTGATAATAATACCCATCATTATCTGGGTCATATTGAGCAAATTTATCCACATTACACTCTACGTCGTTGATTGTTATGCTTCTAAGTACAGTTACATCATTAGTTGGCGAATCCGCTGATATAGAAAAAATTAATGGCGCAATTGAGTTTTCACCATTTTTAACAACAAAATAATGAGTATAAAGTGTCGGCAGAGAACTTGCAGTTTGGGAAGTACTATTAGGGAAAGGCTCTGTTTGATTTCGCAATTTAACAGCACACACATAAAAAGTTGCTGCATCCATGTGGTTTCCAACGCCCAAATTAACAAGGTACTTATGACCAGAAACAACATTGAAGGGAATATCTTGAGCCATGTTTTCTGGACCTAACAAAAACAACTCGGAAAAAACTTCGCCACCAGGTAAATGCATAGCTTCAATAAGCACCGGAGAAGCAATGAGTAAAACACCAATTAAACAGATGGAAACAAAAATAATTTTACATTCAGATAGTTTCATTAATTAGTTATCTCCGGTTTTTCGTCCAACTTTTTTTTCACATAACACCGTCTAAACTTACACCAGACTATAAAAATAATTGAAGTAAATATGACAGAACCAGCTATTGTTAAAATAATTTTTATCCAAAAAGTGTTTTGGTTTTCAATAATAGTTGATTCTTTTAGAGCTTGGGCATCTAAAAATATTTGGTTAGAAAGGTGGATAACACTATCTGCGTTAGTTATATCAAAAGTGTTGTTACCAGTTCTATGAGCATTTTCTACCTGAGCTAAAAGACCCGCTACATCATCTAATTGATTTAACAAGGAGGTTACATTTGCATGTACAGATTCAGCGTCTAAAACTGCAGTAAATGCCTGCTCAAATTTTTGACGGGCTTCTTGAAGTTTTAAGTCAGTTTGACTCGTTTGCGCAAAAACACAGGGTATATTGCAAACAAAAAGAACAACAATTAAACTTAAAACAACAACTGCAGGTAGTTTAAAATGATTTGCTATTTGACATTAACCCCCAATGCAAGAAAAACCCTTAACTAACTTTAAGCTTATGATTGATAATTCTAAAAAAACTTTACAAGCTTCAGTTACCAGCTAAGCATACACACAGGTTATCACGATTTAAAACTCAATAGTAGACCCATTATTATTTTAACGGTTTTATACGTGTAGCTGCGCAGCTTTTATGTTTTTACAAATTTGATTTACTTATTTATTTAGTAGTGTACATATTCAATTTAAAAACACAAAAAATAACAAGGAATAATGCTAATAATTTTTAAGATAAGGCTAAACCAAAAATTTTTCGAAAAATTTTTAATCCATCACGAAAACTATGTAGATTAGATTCGCCATGTTTACGCCGATACTCAATGCTTGGAACTTCAACAACCTCAAGTCCAAACTTTTGTGCTTTGATAAACATCTCTGTTTCGATATCAAAACCATCAGCTTCTAAACACTGAGACAAAATCGTCACGGCTTTCTTATTTAATGCAGCAAAACCATAACATATATCTGTATAATTTGATGCGTGAAGCAAATTCGTTATGTACAACATTACAGAGTTACCAAATTTCCTCAACTGCGTCATATCATAGGTACCACCACCAAGAAGAAAACGTGACCCCTTTGCAACGTCATACCCCTTACAGATAGCTTTTACAAACTGGGGTATTTCAGCAGGTACCATCGATCCATCGGCGTCCATTAAAATTAAGATGTCTGCAGTTAAATAATCATTTTGTAAAACTTGCCGAATCGCTTGCCCTTTACCATGTCCAGTTTGTATGACAATTTTAGCACCATTTTGACGAGCTACCTCGACAGTATTGTCACTTGATGAACCATCAATAACCAAAATGTTGCTATAACCAAGAACATTGAGTTGAGAAAGAACATACTCTATATTTCTCTCTTCATTAAAAGTGGGAATTACAATACCCACACTCAAATCTAAAAATTTCTGATGTACTTCTGTACGACCCACAGTTTCCGATAACCTAGACACCTCAAAAATTTTAAAGCCCATAAAAACATGTTGCAACTCAGCATAGCAAATCAAAATGATATTTGACAAAAGAGTTTTCTGTTTGTTACTTAAATGAGATTCTTTCCGGTTGTTCTTCAGGATTTAACTGGTTACTACATGAAAAACATGGCAATATAAATTCATTTTGCGAAATATACAACTAAGAAAAGTACAACAAAAATCATTCAACCAGAATACCAACACACCACAAGGAGAAAACTAGTTTCCGAACGGTCTAATATTTCATTATCTTTTCTAATGTTTTCCATTCTCTAAAGAAACTACGCTTTACAAAATTGAGAACTACTTACGGTTCAGTATTGTAACAATCGCATAAACTGATTTTAAATTCTAACGTTATATCTAAATAAAATTGTCAAAATGATCAAACCCGTTCATCAGACAAATAGAAATCAACAAAAATCCACAAGATCATTAAAAAACAACACTATGTAATCCCTTCCTGACAGAAGCAGATATGAATAAACTGGTTTATTTCACACTTGTTTTACTTCGGAGTTTTTGTCGAAATCACATACATACACATATACACACTAACCTTCTGATATATGCATACATTTGGTTTATTTAAATTATGTCTTCAGGTAAATATCACTTATTGTTGAATTTGTTTATGTCTTTTCCCGATGAAGAAAACACGGTTTTTTTACGAACATAGTATAGCAACTTGACTTTAAATACATAAGGTGTTGTATTTTATGGGTGATGAAAATGAGGCCCATATCTGTAGGGGATAGAGAAAAAATAGTCAAGCATAAAACCAATGGCGAGAGTGAA
>JAIRJY010000032.1 GCA_031260365.1 Nitrososphaerota archaeon
ACTATATTTGATGCTATATCTAAAATGGATGAAAAAGCAGTGTTTTTTAAAAAAACTGGTGGCTTACATAATAGTGGCATTTTTAAAGCAGACGGCACCATGATAGCTTTTTCAGAAGATGTCGGTAGACATAACACCGTTGACAAAGTTATCGGGGAGGGTTTACTTTCAAAAACACATTTTACCCAATGCTTTTTAATAATCACCGGACGCGTACCTGGAGACATGATTTACAAAGCAGCCAAAGCAGGAATACCAATTGTAGCATCAGTAACTGCAGTCTTAAACTCAGGTATTTTCTCAGCACAAAAAGCTAACATCACCCTAATAGGATTCGCACGCGAAAAACGCCTAAACATCTACACCAACCCCGAACGAATAACAACATAAAAATCAAGTAAAAACTCTTCAGATTTTCTGCTCTGTACCCTTCTACATATTTGCCATAGTATATCAACAATAGACTTCTTGTGATAATTGGCATTTTTTGAAAAAAATAATTTCGCAGAGGTCCATTTTTAGTACACATAAATAAAGGGTTCATAAAACGTTTGGGACCCCTTTGTAGGCTATTGTTTCACAAACAGTGACTATTCATTATGGAAAAACTATTTACCAGTTTGGGCAAGAATATTAATTGATTGCCCGTATATGTCTGTGTAGTTGTTGTGATTTGTTGTTTATGCGCGAGTTAATTAGCGATGGATTCGCATCGTGTTTTATCTGCCAAAGCTCGCTTTAACAGTTGTGTACATTGATATTTTTCATAAATTTTTGCTTCATTACCGTAATTATTTGCAGCATCAGAATATGATCCGATGCATTCACATGCTAAGGCGGTCCAGAAAAAATTGTTATATGTCTCAAAGTGCTTTTTACATGCATTAAATTTTTTTTGTACCGCTGCATCGTTGCAGTTTTGTGGTATTTCAAGGGGCTTTTTTGTGCGTAGTAAATTAGTAAGTTGTATGTCATTTTTGTAGAGTTGTATGTTTTCTTTGATAGATCCTTGTGTGTTGCGTGTTTGCATTTTTTTTAGATCTTCTTTGGTGTTGATGTTTATGAAGCTTTTAAGTTCTGGATCTAAGTTTTTTATGTTTTTAATTGGTGAGGGTAGCAATGTTTTGGATGCTGCACGTGGTATGTCATCGACATGTGAGCGTTCAAGTTGGCATAGAGTTTGTAGAATTTCTTGACCTGTTGAGCGTTTAAGAACCATGAGAAGTGTTTCTAGTTTACCGTTAGGCCATATAGGCATAACTACTTCAAATTCTTCTGCCAAATTAAACAAGTAATCTACAACATTTGATTTAATAAAAGGCATATCACAGGGTACAGTTAAACAAAAATCTGCTTGAGTAGCTTTTAATCCAGTCAATATAGCACGGTTAGGACCACCTATCTCTGTTTTTTCATCTATAACACTTTTGCCGTTCAAATGGTACTTCTCTAAAATTTCCTGATATCTATCTCTGCGCTTTTCATCATCAACACAGATAATAACCTCATCAACTACACCAGCTATGTTCTCTATAATATGAGCTAAAAACGGTTTGTTCTCAAGTAACCCTAAAGCTTTATCCTGCCACATCTGTTGTTGTGAGGCTTGAAATCTGCGAGCTTTACCGCCGGCAAGCACAAGCGCAGCCCGTTTAACCATCTAGTTACCCGATCCTTTTTGAATAACTAACTGCTGCTTGATTAGCTCAACAAGTTTCTTTCCATCTTTAACAATGTTAATAACAGGATATCCTTGGATAGTTGATACCTTCAAGTTCTCAGCAATTAAACCTGAAACTGCAATAATTGGCTCTACTGTTTTACACAATACATCCTGTAACATGCTGTCATCTTTTGTCACAACTATTTTTGTAACATCAACTCTTTTAGCAACTAAATCATGGTAACCTTCAATGAAAATAATGTCCAAACATTCTCTTTTCATTATTTCAATTACCATTTCAAGACTATTTGTTTCCTGCGAAACTTTTTTAATTATAGCTATCTCATCAGGTGAAATCGCAGCAACTATTTTAGCTCCTGCTTTAGCATAACGCCAACTGTTTTTGTTTTCAGTATCTATCGTGAACCCCTTATGATGTATATGCTTAATAGCGCCAACTTTGTAGCCTTCAACAGAAAATTGATTAATTAAGTATTCAATTGTTGTTGTTTTTCCTGACCCACTTTTTCCAATTGCTGCAACAATTAAAACCATACTAATTTACTACCCCTAGTTTTCTAAATTCCGAAATCAGTACTTTTGTCTTTTGTGGATATTTTCAGTTTTTTACCAATAAACGTTTTGGTGTATACATGATGCTGTGAGTAAACTGACAAAAACCGTATTTTTACTTTTAATGTGTTCTGCTCTAAGATTTAACTCATTTCAAAAATAAATATTGCAGTTGTAAGTACAATTTGTGTATGCAGTGTTATTGGTAGTGATACAGTTTATACTATCAGAGTCTGTACACAAAAGAAACTAAACGTGAACTCTTACAAACCAACTAACGAACAATGTCTTATTTATGTGCTAAACACAACAGAATGCGAAAAAACACAACATCTCAAAGCTACAATTGTTATATCCTTTTGTAGCATTTGCATTTTTTGCAGCATATTTGTTCTTTTAAGACTATGTTGGTTAATGTTTGAGTAGTGAGGTATCTGCAAACGTTTTTATTATGTATTGTGTATAATTCACTTGAGGAACAAAAATGGGTGATTTTGTAAGAAGTAAACTTTTGGCTGGGATCGGTTCAATATTTTTGTTACTCCCGGGATTAAATATTGTTGGTATACTTCTTATCCTTCTTGGTATGAAAGGTTTGGCTGAATACTACAAAGATGGGCGTATCTATCGTAATGTAAGCATAGGCGTAATTTTCGGCATAATCGGTTTTATTTTGATAAGCATTAGCATGTTTGTCGTTCTTATCAACGTTTTTTCTATTCTACACTTGCAGGGGACTCTGGCTCAATT
>JAIRJY010000063.1 GCA_031260365.1 Nitrososphaerota archaeon
AGAAGTCAAAGTATCATACGCTTAGTGCAGCTGAAACAGCTGAAAACCTGCGTATTGCTCGTGACAGAATGTTAATTGAAAATATTATTGCAAAATTTAAAGTGTTTAAAATTCTCTCAAACAAATATCGCAACAGAAGAAAAAGATACAACCTACGAATGACCCTCATCTGCAGCATCTACAACAAAGAACTACACACATAATTCCCGAACAGGTCTACTATAGTTTTTTTTAATTATCGTTCTTCGTCTTCAGGTGTTTATGCAGACTAGAAAACGAGTACACAAACATTTTCTGCAGTTATGAGGCATAAAATAGCAATCCCTGAAAAGTTATACAATATTCATTCTTTCAATCTGTAACTGCCTCATACTATCAAATAACTTGAACATTTCTAAAGTTAATCCGTTATGTGATAACACGGGTGCATACTGGTGTGTTTTATTCTTTTAAAAAATTCAAAACTTTCCAAACTCGCGAATCCAATGCTAAACCAAAGTGTGCTTTATTTGGAAAGTTTACTAATTCAAAAAGAACCTATTTCTAGGGAATACCAAAAATACAGTTGCTTCTTTCACCTATTTCTTCATCATACGACACCACCAAAACGGAAATTACACCCACTAAAAGTGATTCTCCACATGTTTTGGGTTCAAATGTTTATGTTAGCAAGTGTATTCATATTACTAAATAGTTGAAGTGCTGTGTAGTACTGTTGAGAAAATATACGTTAATTATTGCTGAGAAACCTGATGCTGCAAGTCGTATAGCTACAGCTTTGGATGATAATGGAAAAACTATAAGAGAAAATAGTAAGGATGTACCTTTTTTTGTAGCAAAAAATGGAGATAAAGAAATAATTGTAGCTTCAGCGCTAGGTCATTTGTACACGGTTACAGGAACAAAAAAGGGTGAATGGAGCTACCCCGTTTTTAATTATCAATGGCAACCACGCTGGATCGTTGAGAAAAGCGCGTCAAAAATTCGGGTTTGGTTAAAAGTGATCTCGAAACTAGCGGAGAACGCGACAGAATTCGTTGATGCCTGTGATTATGATATTGAAGGTAGTATTATAGGTTACTCTATTCTCAAATATGCGTGTAATGGTAAAGAAAAGACAGCCAAACGTATGAAGTACTCTACGCTTACCAGAGAAGAACTCAAAGAGTCATTTGCAAATTTATTACCACATCTTGATTTTGATCTTATCGAAGCTGGTTTGGCGAGACATGAAATAGATTGGCTGTATGGCATAAATCTTTCGCGTGCATTAACATTAGCAGCAAAAAATAGTAGCTGCAGGTATACCACATTGAGTACGGGTCGCGTGCAAGGTCCAACTTTAAAATACTTAGAAACACGAGAAAAAAACATACGCGTTTTTGTTCCAACACCATTTTGGAACATAACAGCAAAAATAAGCATAGATGACCACTCATTTGATTTTGAATACGGAAAAAAGGCTATTGAAACAAAAACGGAAGCAACTAACATCAGTGCAACTTGTAAAGTTAGAGAAGGAAAAATTGACAAAATTGACATAAAAGAATTTCAACAAAATCCACCAGTGCCATTTGATTTAAGCGCGCTTCAAAGTGAAGCATACAACTTTTTTAAGTACACACCAATTCAAACATCTAAAATTGCTCAATACCTCTATGTTAATGCCCTAATTTCTTACCCTAGAACAAGCAGCCAAAAGTTGCCGCCAACTATAGGTTATGATATTATACTTAAAAAACTCTGCAAATCAACATTGTATCAGGAATTAGCACAGAAACTTTTAGTTCAAGGCGCACTGAAACCTAATGAAGGTACAAAAGTTGACCCAGCTCACCCTGCAATTTATCCAACAGGTGATCAACCTGATAAAGCATTAGATGCTTCTGAAAAAAACATCTATGATTTAATTGTTAAACGATTTCTCGCGGTTTTCGGTGAACCGGTCCTTAAGCAGAGTGTCAAAGTTTCAGTAGACATTAATCAGAACCTGTTTTTTATGACCGGCTACCGTACGTTAAAAGAAGGCTGGATGAAATATTACAAACCTTATGTCCATTCCAAAGATGTTTCATTACCGAAACTTTTTGAAGGTAAAAAAGTTACAGTAGAAAACGTCGTTTTAAAAGATAATTTCACTAAACCACCTTTAAGATACAATCCGCGAAGTCTCCTTAAAAAAATGGAAAAAGAAAAAATAGGCACTAAAGCAACCAGAGCAACTGTAATTCAGACCCTGTATACCCGTAAATATTTAGAAGGCGTACAAAACATGACCATTACTGACCTTGGATTTGGAGTAGCTGAAGTACTAAGAAACTATTGTCCAGATGTTGCCTCCTCTGAAATGACAAAAAAACTTGAAGAAAAAATGGAACAAATCCAACTAAAACAAGACACTAAACAAAACGTGCTTACAGATGCAATTAAAGTTTTAAAAACTGTTACATCGACACTTAAACAGAATCAAACAGAAATTGGGGTGCAACTTGGGCAAAAAATTAAACAGCTACAACTTGACAGACAAACTGTAGGAAACTGTAATAAATGCCAAACAGGAAAGCTAGTTATTATTCGTTCCAAAAAAACCGGCAAACGCTTTATTGGTTGCACCAACTTTTTTGAAAGCACATGCAACGCTTCTTTTCCACTACCGCAAAAAGGCACAATTAAATCATTATCATCACTCTGCAAAACTTGTGGTTACCCAGTCATTAAAGTTTTAATTAGTCAAAAATACCCATGGAATTTATGTCTTAACCCTAACTGCCCAGTTAAGGAGAATAAAAAATGAGCTGTAAAATTTGTAGCCGTCAAGTAAAAGAAAAAGGGTATTGCAATCGGCATTTAAAGGCTTATCAGAATATTTACGAAAAATTTGAAATGTGGAAGAAAGCATTAGAGGTTACTTGGATGGATTACTTAAGTAAGATTTCGAAAAATTCATTAACCGGAGAATGGGCTAAAGAAGTAGCAAAGCAATTAATTGAGGACGATAGGAGAAATGTCAAAGAAAAATAAGAAACAACAAATAAAACAGAAACCAGCACCTACAATCACTCAGTCGTCATTGTCTTTTTCACTTAGTAAATGGTTCAAAAAAGTCGTAACAACTCAACCATTTGCCCTAATAATAACAGTTGTTTTTATTGGTGTTGCATTGTTCCTACTTGGAGGCGGCATATACACCATAACAACTGAAGGAATTTTAACTTCGTGGTATAGTGGCAGTAAATTTTACTTCTTATACCCAGGAAGCCTAAGCGACCAGTTTGTCTCAGAAACAATAATAACATTAATGCTGTACGTAATAGGATTCACGGGCTTTTTAACAGTTTACCAAAGCACTAAAAACGCTAACAAACCAAGACAAGCATACATATTAATGGCTGTCGGCATAAGCCTAATTTTGTTATCGTACATATTCCTTGAAAGTGCAATTGACATAAAACAGACCGGGATAACCTAACTTTTTTCTTTTTCCGAAATTTATCTTTTTAAAAATATTGTTTTAAATTATAGTTTTGCCAGGATTTTTATAGTAACTTTTGGAGTTCATTAGCTCGTAGACATTTTGGTTTTAGAGCATGTGTACTAAATTACGCCACATTCTATCTATAACAACTACAAATCATTTAAAAATTTCACAGACTCACCATGAAGAAAACAAAAAACCTCCCCCCCTAAAACCACGCATAAACCAAAAAATACTAATCTTCAAACAAAAAATTTAAACCAAAACAACAACCCCCAAACACACTATAAACCCGACCAAACTGCAAAACCCAACTAAACAACCACACACCTATACTACTCACACTATTACTTTACGACCATCTAAAAACTCTACACAACAATTTGGTTATACCTTGTAAACCTTAACAAACAAACACACCCTTTTGTATTTATTTGATAAAACATGTTTGATTTATCACATTACCACATTTACCATGGGTGTTTTTTAAGTTTAAGTTTATACGCACAGATATTGGTAAACAAATGAATTGGTGGAGTAATTAACAGAGTTATTACTGCGACTTCCCAGTTTATCAAAGAAAGCGGGAGCGAAAAAAAGATTGCACCAACAACAAAATCAAGCTGATCAATAATAGGAAGCTTCCCACCGGGAGCAATGTTTAACCGTCTTTTGAGAAAAGCTGCGAATAAATCACCTAAAAGTGCTCCAAGCGGAGTGAGGACTGCAAAAAGAATGGATACATCAAAAAAGTAACATTCGATTAAGCCAACACTAAAACCGATAACCCAACCAAAAAAGAACCCTCGAAAAGTTTTGTTGTTACCAAATAAGCGTTTACCGTCAATAAAGTTTTTACCGAAATCAATTTTGGTTCCGCCACCAGCGAGTACTGGCGTGCCGTTTGCGCAGTAAGCGGGAAAAACGAATATTAATGCTTGGATTATTAGTAACGCAATGTCCATGTTTTTGACCAGACTATTTATTCATATAGTTCAGGCTTCGGATATACCTCTTTCAGCTATTTGTATATAACAGGTAACATGCACCATTTTTGTATGGTTTTTCTCGATTATTACTTTGACTATTTTTGTTTCTGTTGGTTTAAGAGAAATGATGTTATCAGCCCAAAAGGTTAGTACACGATTTGCAGCTGGTTTAGTGTTACTTGACATGTCATTGAATATGCTTCTTACTTGGCTGTTTATTATTATTGGAATTTTTTGGATTTTTGCTGTTTGTGCTAAAATAGCCATTTGTCTGTTTAATTCACGGTTCACATTAAATGCTTTTGTTTTGTTTTGGGCTTCTGCAAGTTTGGCTCCATATAACGAGTTTATAGTGTCGATAACTATTAAGCCAAAATTATGTGTTATGTAAGCGTTTATTTTGTCTATTACTACGGTTTGTTCTTTGAAGTCTACTGGTTTAATTAGTAGAATTTTGTCGGCTATATGGTCAAATTTTTCAGCGGCGATTTGTGCGAGTCTTTTAGGGGAAAACGTGTTGTCACAATCAATATATAAGGTTTTTAGACCTTGTAGTGCGCAGTTAAAAGCGCATTGGGTTGTAAGAGTGCTTTTACCAGTCTCCGGTTCACCATAAATTAGTGTAATTGTCTCAGAATCGATACCGCCAGCTATAGTGTCGATACAGCCTATACCTGTTAAAACTTTTTTTGTGCCAACCACGGAAAATGTACACCAAGACGATTAATTTAGGCTAATAATATGTTTTGCATTTAAAAAATATTATCAGACAGACTGGATAAAAGTGAAAATCACAGTTACTACAGTACAAGGAAGTTATGTTTTCACATAGCAAAGCTACTTACAGAAAATAATACGTCATTTTCAGTTTAATGTCTAATGAGCCACATATTTACAGAAGTACAAAGTATCAGAACAAATCCTGAAAAGAAAACGAGTTTTTGACGAAAAATTTAACGTTTACGTGTGTCGACGAACATGATAACCTAAGTCAAATTACAATCAGCTTCAAGGAAAAGAGTGCTAAAAAATAGGTTGGTGTTATCTATATGGAAGCACAGGATTACTAGTAATAACCAGACAGTAAAATGATAATTGAGGCGAACTGTTTAAGCATACGAGAGACAGATAATAAAATAGAAAGTATATTAAAAAACGTTAACTTATCAAATATAAACATTAGAACAAAAATGGAAAATAGAACACCAACTTACAAATAACTATTTGAAACATTAGGTAAAACACTGCACCTAAAATTATATTGAAAGTTGTTAACTAAGCTGGAACAAAATTACCGATAAGTAAACGCAGAAGCCGAAGAATAAAATACATAATTTCAGCTGCAAGAATATCAACAAATATGTTGTATTTACAGAGAAGGAGAAAAAAAGAAATGAAGAAAAACATTGAAACAGGCAAAACTTTGATAGTGAACGGTCCATCATCTGTAACAGTTACTTCAGGCAAAGTAGAAGTTTTTGGTAACATCATAAAAGAAAAACAACAAGTAATTGTACGTGAAGGAAAAAGACAACCTTTTCATGTTTTGGAAAACGCAGAATTTCATGTTTCGCTTGGAGTAAACGCTACAGTACAAGAAGAAGAAACATCCACTATTCCAACATCATGGAGTGAGGCACTTCAAGTAGTTACAGCCATGCAAAATAAGCCAGCAGTTATCATGGTTGTAGGCAAATCGGACTCTGGAAAAAGTAGTTTTAGCACTTATATGGTTAATAATCTTGTCAGCAAAAAAACTAAAATAGCAGTATTAGACAGCGATTTAGAACAATCAGATATTGGTCCACCATGCACTATTGCTTACACTTATGTCATTAAAAAGGTTACGGAACTTTGTGAATTAGGGATGGCCAACGCATTTTTCGTTGGAGTCACCTCACCAACCCAGGCAGTAGCTAGATCAATAGAAGGGTTAACTGCAATGCATAAAGAAATTATGCAAAAACACGAAGCGGACTATGTAATAATTAACACTGATGGAATGATAGAAGGCGAGAGCGCAGTTAATTACAAGATGCAACTTGTAAACCAATTCAAACCTGACATAGTAATTGGCATTAAAAGTCAAGAAGAACTTGCACCATTGTTTTCAGGTATGCCAACAATTTCCACACATTATGTTGAATCATCACCAGTTGCTAATGGACGTAGTCCTGAAAAACGTACAAAATTACGGGAATTAAACTACGCAAAATACCTAAAAGATGCTAAAGTGCGTTCGTTATTTGCCAACTACATGGAAATTCAAGAAAAAAATGTCTTACCAAAGGAACCAGGTAAAGAAAAAGGAATTTTAGTGGGTCTACGAAATTCAAAAAAACAGTTCCTTGGAATTGGCATCATGCTTGAATACAACCGTACCCGGCAAACAATAAAAGTACTAACACCAGTTAGCATCAAACCAGCCAGTATTACAATCGGCAGAATTAGATTAGACCCTGAGCTTAGAGAGATTCCTCTCTAAAGCTAAAAAACGTTTGCACCTCTTTTGCTAAAGCTCCATCTTGATCAGGTAACATCTTCATTCCATTATTTACCCATGAGGGCAAAAAACTTCGACAATAACCCGTAGCATAACGTGAATCTAAGAAGACTATCACACTTCGATCGTCAAGAGTTCGTACCGGTCGACCAGCAGCCTGGGAAGCTTTCTTCATGGCAGGCAATACATACCCGTATTCTCGTCCAAAACGGGGAAAACATTTTTCATAATAGTCAATCTGTGCTTTTACACGAGGTGTTGGTTCAGCATATGGTACCCCAACGACTATAACAGCATTCATTTGATCACCTGGAAAATCAACACCTTCGGATGTCCTGCCACCTAAAACTCC
>JAIRJY010000122.1 GCA_031260365.1 Nitrososphaerota archaeon
TTCAGCGATTTCAACCAATTTTTGAATGTTTATAGTATTTTCTATTTTATGAAGACTTCTCGGAGAGGTAAACCCATGATTCCCAAAGTAATCAGGCTCATAAGTAGTAACTTTACTCCAAAGGTGTTTGTGGCGCCCGACTTTCCGATTACCTTTACTACCCGCATCGCGGTGTTGACCAATTCTTCCGTAACCTTGTGTCCTTGAACCCCTTGTCTTCCGTATTTTTCTAAGTTTATGAGGCATATCTAATCAGCTTCTTTGTTTAACGTTTATTGTGAACTATTATGCTTTCTTTAACTTTATTTCCAACACACCGTTCTTGAAAGTTGTGTGGATATCGCTGGGTATGACTACCTTCGGCAAATTTAAACTTTTATAGTATCTTCGCTCTTTTGATTTCGCCGACAGCGTAATTTTCTTATCTTTCACATTTATCTTGAAGGATTCCTTATTAAATCCTGCGATTTCCGCAATGATAGTTATCCAATTATTCTCTTGAAAAACATCAATTAACGGTTTAGGATCAACAAGTTTGCGCTTACAAAAACCGTTAGCAGATCTAAACTTTTGGCTATAACAAACACTTTTAACATGTTTAATAGGACCAACACGAAGAACCTTGGATGAGCTTTTCATTATCTTCTCAACATCGCCATCAAAATCTAGTTGCTTACGGTTTTTCATACTTCTACGCCATTTTGCACTCATTTTACCCTCCTCCAAATAACGTAATGCATGTCTCTATTGAGATTATAAAAGATATCGCACATCAAAAGACAAAAAAACACCTTTAACACAATAAGAAAAAAACACGACACAAAAAAGAAAACACAAACAAAAACAGGCATCTCAAAAATTTTCATCAAAAATACCTGGATTCCCGTTAATACACCACTACACACTCTGTTAAAAATGGTGAACACTGAAAGTAGTCATAAATAAAAGCTTATTTTAAAAAAATATGGTTGTTTTCACAGCCATGTGTTACAACACATCACTACAAAATGCCCCAAACAGCTTTTAAAAACAAATTTAAAACGCTCAAAACTTCAATCCACACATAACAAACAAAATTTTGGTAGTTGTGATGATCCTTATTTTGGTGTGACAGACTACAGATATACTGAACAAAACTCTAAACCGACACAATTTTGTAACACCAAAAAGACACATAGTCACGTATTCCGGGAATGCAGTATCGAAAAAATGTCCGAGCTTAAAATTTAACCTGATTTGTGTGTTTGATTTTTTTCAAAAATAGACAGTTCGCAAGAGGTCTAGTGTTTTGAGAATGCAATATAACAAAACAACAGGAAGCAAACAAACGATTAAAAAAATATTCCAAAAAAAATAAAAACGTAAAGCTATAAATGTATAGTTTGAAATTAAAAACAAAAATGTTTTGATCGGTTAGATCATGCGTTTGACTAAATCGTTGATAGCTTCTCCGCGGTATCCTGCTTCTCCGCCAGCTCTGAAAGCCTTTTTAACATTACCTTTGAAGCCTTTTGTTGGTGGGTGTAATCTGAACAGAGGAGTCATGAACAGCAATTTTCCGTGTTCGGTTTTACCGGTCAATATTGTGTCTGCGAGATCTTCAAATGTTTTTAGCCCAAGTTTCTCAAGGTATTCAGTTGTCAATTTTTTGTTGCCTATTAATCGTGCTTTTTTTTCGAGCATAGCTACAACTGTTTCTTTTGTAACTTCACCCCATGTGACATAGCTGTTTACTTTTTGCAACATACCTTTGTATGATGGGCGGTCATCAATGAGTATAGCATGATTTGTGTGGTCTAAGCGCAATAGTGTTAAAGTGTCTCGTGCTTCTCTTTGTGCACTAATGGTACCACGGATCCGAACAACGACTATTGGTTTTATTTGTTCTGTTTGTTGTGTCATTTTACTTCACCCAATCGGCTTGTGTGATCAAGTTATATGTTTTGCGTAAGCCGTAAAATATTGCATATGCATATGAGGGAACTGTCCGTGTTGCACCAAAGCTTCTCATCCAAAGATCTTTGACACCTGCTAAAACGAAGATTGTTTTTGCAACTTCACTTGAAACAAGTCCTAAGCCTCTTGGACCAGGTGCAATAACAATGCGGACACCACCGCATTTACCTTCAACTTCGAATGGTACTGAATGTGGTTGTCCACAACTGCATTCCCAACTACCGCATCCGCGTTTTATTGGGACGATGTTTAAGCGTGCATTTGCAGCTGCTTTCTCAATAGCATTACGTACTTGACTTGCTTTTCCGTTACCAACACCAATGTATCCATCTCTGTTACCAACGGCTACTATTGCTTTGAAACGGGATTTTTCACCTGCGTCAGTTTGTTTCTGGACCAAGTTAACGTTTATAACTTCTTCTTGAATGTCTGGGAGTAAAGCGTCAACTATTTGTGGTTCAGAAATTTTTATGCCACTAAGGAATAAGTCTTCCATCGTAGCAATTTTGCCTTCCTGAATCATCTTACCGAGACGAGTTTTCGGAACCCATGTTTCAAGATTTGATGTACGTCTATCGCGGTCTGTTCGTTGTTGTCTACTCATTATTTCTTTTCACCTTTAAACGACGTAATTATGTTAGCTTTAACTTCCGTGAAATGTTCAGGTAATTTCTCTGGAGTGACACCAGCTTTAAGGTACGCCGCAAATTTCTGATTGTACTCTTCAGAGCCAATACCAAGTTCTTTTGCATACTTTGCGATGTGTTCACCCTTTATGCGTTCCTTAACCAGTTTTTCTTCACTGTGAGGAACATCAATGCCTGCATCAATGACACCGTTTAACATAGCAAAGATTCTTGCTCCCTTAGTAGGAGAAACAAGACCGATATCTAAGATTGCTTCGGTAATATTCTCTTTTTTAGCTTTCAAGCCACAAAGTAATCCAGTTAAATATGCAGCGGAAATGTTGCCTGTTGGAGCTTTCCAACCGAATTGTTTGCTTAATTGTTTACTGCTTGCAGCTACTAAAACGAAGTCACCCTCGGGTTTTGCTTGTATAATTTGTACCGTAGCGTTATTTAGTGAACCTCTAGTGACTAAACGGAGTTTACGAGAAATCACCATACCTTTACGAGCTTGATAATCAGTTTTACCTTCGCGTCTACGCCTTAATTGTACACGATAATTTGCTTTTTTTGCCATCTAACGTTTCCTCCATAAATCTTTTGTCTTCAAGTAACGCTCTAAATCAGCAATAGATTCGAATCTGCCACTTCCAATCATTCTGTAGAATTCTGTGTAAGTTTCCTCAGTGATAGTCCTATTTGCTTTAAGTTCGCGGAGTTTACGACGTAATGAACGAATTTTGATCATCCATGCTTCTTTCTTTGTCACATTAGCTCTTGGTGAGCTAGTATAACTACCTGGACCTTGTCGTCTTCCTTTACGTTTCTTTTCACGAATGACCTTTGCCCTTGAGCGACTGACACCTTTTTCAGGTAATGAAACAATGATTTTCTCATAAATCAATTTTTTAATTTCTTCACGTGTGATAGCCCCTTCAACATCATCAATGCGTTTTGGGTCAATCCAAACACGGTTTTCACCAATTTTAAGAATAGATGAAGCAAGACGTCTTTGACTGGATAAATTAGTCATTATTTTTTCTTCTCCTTAGACTTTTCGCCCTTTAATCTTTCTTCTTTTTTATCAGATTCATCAGAGGTTTCGTCTGTTTCTTGCGTATCCTCAACTGTTTCCACATCAATTGGGGCATTGAGAACTTTCATTTGTAACTTTTCAGCTTCTGCGATGATTAAAGCACGTTTTCTTTTACCAACTGTGTGAGCAATACGAATTGCCTGAGTGTTAGAGTCAACAACAGTTACGTCTTTAACGTTATAAACTATAACTTCACGGTACCCTGAGGGATGTAATCCACGAGCAAATTTCGGTCCTTTGTACCCAGTGCTAGGGCTTGCAGGCCAACCTTTGACTTTTTGGCGAACTTTATTGTCTAAGCCACGTGGTCTTCTCCAGCTTTCGCTAAATTTTGCATCTCGCCAACTTTCAGGTCTAAGGAAAGCTGGTTTTTTGTTGCGTGCACGTTCTCTTGTTCTGAGTGCTTTGCGCTGTAATTGTGGTTTCTTTTCAGTCATTATGCCATACCCTCATTTCTTTCGTAAACATACAAACCATCGAGAAAAACACGCACATCTTTACCTTTAACACGCGTTGCTTGCTCAATATTAGCTGCTGTCTGACTTACCTCTTCCAGATTTATTCCGGAGAGAATAAGATCATCTGGTTCAATTTTTACTTTGACATCCCCGATAATTTTTGTGTATCTTGCTTTTCTTTCACCTGTAAAATTTTCGATTACAACGCTTTTACCTTCAAGTTTTACAGATATTGGAAAGTGAGAAAACACAACCTTTATTTTATAAGTATAACCTTTAGTCACACCGGTTATCATATTTTGGATATGTGAATAGATTGTACCAACAAGTGCAGATTCTTTTTTAC
>JAIRJY010000039.1 GCA_031260365.1 Nitrososphaerota archaeon
CAACAGAAGTATACTATGATTATTATCTTAGTAATCCTGCAGATACACAAGAGAGCGAACTGCTTACAAAAGTGGTATTCCCGATAAAGTAGAAGTACAACACGTACAACAAAAGCATCTTTTTTTATGAAAAACAGAGAGCAAAAACCATTTTAATACACTCCGATACAGATTTTTATTCTTGTGTTAGAATAAAATAGCATACTTCTTTGCATAACTTAAATTCACTTCGTTTTTGTCATTCTAGAGCGTTTTTGCCTAAATGATCTTGTTTACGTTAAGTCTGACATGTTGTGGACCAAGTTATGCAGAGGTCTAGTGAACTAGTCACCCTTCTGGGTGAATATCCACTGATTTAAAGATCGATTGATGCAATCTTCGATTTTTACACTAGTTACAACGCCAGCAGTACAGCAGCATATCTTCAGACCAAAAGTATTCACCCAAAGGTGTAACTTAATCTGTGGAAACTCTAAAAACAACAATTTTGCAGAGGTCTAATATAACATAATCATTAAAAATGACTGACAGCTGCTTATTTGCTCTTAATGATGCCTCTTTTTGCTAGTTACGCTCTCCCTACTTGCCCACCAAAAACGTTCGTTCACAGGTGAGTAAGTCTCACTTTTGAAAATGTCTTTGATTTTAAATTTGTGGACAAGCCTCATTTGTCCAACTTTTTTGTTCTTGAGTACAAACAGGAAAATGCCTGCATGACACAGATAACACGCTATTTCATAAACAGTTTTAAGTACTATACAGAAACTGCAAATGAAAAGTTCTAAGATTGTGTAGTTTAAATAGAAAAAAGGTTAGTTATACATAATCTGTTATTTGCTTCGTTTTTTGATCAGAACAAACGTTATAGCAACTATTGCAATTATCACTATCGCAGCTATAAGCGCAATTATGCCCTTGTCAGCAAACGGGGTTTTTTCTTTAATGTTATACTCTACAAATGTTTTACCTACAGCACCACATACAGGACATGTGCTGGGACGTTCTGTATCTACTTCTCCGCATGTTACACATCTGTACACTTCACCATATTTTTCGTTTAAATAGTCGGCATCTTGCAAATTGTTTAGTACATCTTTATAGTTACCTGCATGAACTTCTTCAGCTTTCATTGCCCACCTAAATATACGTGCAGCTTCAGCGTTTTCCTCTTTTGTTGCTGTCTCTAAAAACCCAAGATACATTACGGTGTATTCATAAGTTTCACCCTCAAATGCTGTTTGCAGGTTTTGTGCTGTTGATCCAACAGTTGGTGTTTCTGCGGTTGGTCGTTCTGTTTCACCCATACTTTGTAGTATTGCCCATTCATCGTCTGCATGTTTAGCTTCTGCATCGGCTGTTGCACGGAATAAATTAGCTACTGCGAGATATCCTTCTGTTTCAGCTTTATCTGCAAAAGCTCTATACGCTGCTGCCGCGTTTGTTTCTCCCTGTACTGAAGCGTACAAGTTAGCACCTGTTAGGTATTGATAAGAGATAAGTATTGGAGTTTCTATGCCTTGGGTTTCGTTTTCATCTGTTTGTGCAAATGTAGACATGCCAAGCATTGATGCAAATGTAAACATTAATGCAAAAATTAATGCAATAGATATAATTTTTTTGTTTTTCATTTGTTTTCATCAAATAATAACTAATTAAGTAGGTATATATTGATTTGGGATTGTTGTTCTTGAGCTGATTTTGACGGCTTGCTCGTTTGTTCAAATAACTTGGAAATTTCCTCATGGTCGAGGTGGATTTCGTTTAAAAGTTTTTGAGGTGGTACTCTAACTCTAAATCCACTTGTTTATGCATTTATCAACAAAATTTTCCATTATGTATTCCCGCAAAATCTCAATTTGCTCTTTCAAATCGAATTCTCTTTGTTGGACAACAATAATTTTCCTTGCAAACTGTGCGTCATTGCGCCTTTCACATTTTTCGACCGTGTATTCCAAAGAGTTGGCTGTCTTTGTATTTTGGAGTCGCATTTCGGGCAAAATTATTTCACTATGCCTAACACAATACAGAAGTATTAACAATTACTTATAAACATAAGAATACTGAGCTTACCGGGATTATTTATGTCATAACAGCTTTTTTCTTTTGTTTATCTTTTCAGGAGAAATATGAGCCGTAGCTTTGCGTAATCTTTATTTTTCACCGTTCCAAGGTTGATTTAGGTGTTATGTTATATGTGTGACTGTGGATGCAGTAAAGAAAAAACTAGAGATAACAAACAAGTAGTAACTAAAAAGGGCGATAGGCTTGAATGCAAAGAATGTGGGTTAACTGTTTTGATTGAAAAGCCTTGTTGCTGTAAAGCATGTGACATTACTTGTTGCGGAAAAACAATGCAAATAGTTTAAAATAAAAACAGACTATTTTTTTCTTTATATTTTTCAGCGGCTAACAATAATAGACTTCTTGTATAAACAAAAAGCACTTTGTTATTTTGTCATTCCACTGGCGTTTTTTGTCCAAATGGTTTGCAAAATTCATCATTACGCTAAGGATGACATATTATGAAACAAGTTATGCGAGATGTCTAGTATTTAGTAATGGTTGATGGTGTTATTAGTGGTTGTTTGGAAATTTTCATGCTGACGTATACTAACACGTTTTTATTGCTTATGACCTCAACATTGCTTATGTGTTTAAGATCATGTTGGTATACTAGTCATCATGTTTGTTTTTTCGCTATTTTTTGTTTGTTCTGTAGTGACTGCTGGTTTGATAAGGATAAAAAGTACTGTAACGCACAGAGTTGAAATTATTATAATTTCAAATGCAAAAAAAGAGCAAAAACTATGTACATATCGCCCATGAGTTGAATAAAAAAAGGGAAAAGAGCACTAGCAAAAATAGTGGAAAAAGTTTAAGACAGCCCCAAAAAATATGATTGTTTATAACCCTATGTTTCTCAGCAACTAATACTTCCCTTGCTGTTAATCCAATAAAGACAAT
>JAIRJY010000047.1 GCA_031260365.1 Nitrososphaerota archaeon
ATGTATGTGCATTTTGTACAGGATTTGTATTGTTTTCTTTTGATGTTAAACTCGCCAGTTTTCCATTTTTTAGGTAAATCAAAAATTGAACATATAAAAGTTTGATTATGGCATCCTGCGATTCTGCCTAAATGGTCTATAACAAAAAAGTTTTGAAGTGCTTTGCAGTTCCATGTTCGTTTTTCTTCTAAATAGAGGATTCTTAAAGTTTTCAAAAGTTTGTTTGTTATTAAACTTGGTTTGCCAGCTTTTTTAGCTGCCAGTAATGTGTCGCAGAGTTTCACCATTGCTTCTTTATCTGTTATTATAAATTCGTCACGGTGTTTACCTATGCGAAATAGTTGTTTTGATATTTCTGTTGTTGTGTCATATGAATAAAGACTATATAATATAGGAATGCCTCTGTTTGTAAAATAGTTAGTTAACTTTTCAATTCCGTAAAGAGTTACCTGAGAAATAGTTGGAGCAACACATACTTTTACTCCTTCTTTCTTTAACACTTCAACAGCCTGTATAGCATTCTGCCAAGCACCCGAAACATTTTTTATAAAATCATGCTTTTTCACATCTAAACTGTCAATAGATATCGCTACAAAGTCAATATTTCTTAAAAGATCCACCTTTTTTGCTGCTAAACTACCATTATCATAAATCGTCGTAACAAAACGCTCAGTAGCATAATCAATTATCTCTCCAATATCCTCTCTTAATAATGGATTGCCACCAGACAAAACAAGCTCAACTATACCCAAGTCTTTAAGGACATCCATACCACGCTTAATTTCCTCTGTTGACAACTCTCTCTCATCTTGTTCCTTCCAAATGTTGCAGCCTAAACATTTGTAATTACATTTCCTTGTGATAAACCACTGAGCATGATGTGGCTTACCATGAACAAGTGAACGAGCCGCTATAACTGCCGCCTTTTTTACTCCCATAACCAAAAGAGTCATCAACTGCACAAATTTGATAACAAACTTAAGCAAGCCTGTACTATAAAACAATCGTGTTTAACCTGTCTAAAACCTGTTTCTAAAACCCTGTCAACGTTATTTTAGCTAACCCTTATAGGCATAAGCGTAAGTTACACTGAATCCGAGAGACAACTAAATGATGGATTCAATAGACGTAGTATTGCTAACAAAAAACAGTGCACAAACGTTGCCTAAATGCTTAGACGCACTGTACAAAAACGTTCCAGTCCATCGTCTAATAATTGTTGACGGCTACTCAACTGATAACACCCTTACTATAATCAAGAAATATTGTCAGATACATAATCATCATAATGTAACCATAATTTTTGACAATGGCACACGTGCTTCTGCTCGCCAAAAAGGTATACAAGTCGTGCAAACGGAATGGTTCCTGTTCCTTGATAGCGATGTAGTTCTATGTCACGACTGGTTTAAAAAAGCCACAAAAAATGTTGAACCACATATTGGCGCAATATGGGGAATAGAAGTATGGTCAACAATAAAAAACCCTAAAACACTAAAGCTTTTCCTTATAGTTACCCGTAAAATTTTTGAAATCCGCGGTGGTACCCACGACACTTTAATACGTTCAAAACTTGTGAAAGACATAAAAATTCCAAATAACCTACACGTTTTCGAGGATACATACATAAAAGAACACATAACAAAAAAAGGATACAAAACACTTGCATGTTATGACCCCTTTTGTATCCATTACAGAACCAGCTCAGTATGGACCATTAAAGGCAGTTTAAACTTAATAACCGAATCACTCCAAGCAGGCAACCCACGATTAATTTCAAAACTGCTCTTAGCATACAGCTTCTACACAACATACTCAATATATCAAATATTTACAAACAACAAAACCACCCATACTGTATCAACATGTTAAATATAGCAACATACACTGACATTGATGCATGTCTCTTGTAGTCTTTTGGTCGTGTCCTAAGTTAAGTGAAATGGTAGTTCTTTTTTGAAGAACCAAAAGTTTATGGCTAAACCTACAACAATTTTATGTATAAGAGACGATTTAGAAAATCTGATACCGTGCCTAACCAAACGACTACACCAAGTACGCAAAGGCAAGTGCTTACGCTCAATACGCTGTGTATTCCTCTTACCAGGTGTTACAATGCTTTCAGGGATATGACTTTTGTAAGCAATATTCTCATCACAATAGACAATGCTGATGTGAAAAGGAGCAAGTAATGTGCGCAACTCGTCAAGATATTTGTGTTCATGTGTACCAAAACAATACGCTAACGGAACACTGGTATTGTGATCTATAGCCCATCAGAGCCAGCACTGATGTGTTTTGTCTGAAACAAAGGACCACATCTCGTCAAATTCTGCTTCAGTTACCAAAACCTGATCAGATGAAACAATTTTAACTGTAAGACCCTGATTTTTCAAGCTACGTATGTAAGTATAATTTACTTGCCAAGACCATTTTTTTGTTTTTTTAAATCGCTGTCACTGTGTCTTTGGAAATACCTAAAATGCGACCCGTAGCACGCGTGCCTGTGCCATCTACGGTCATTTTTAACACTTGGTCACGAACCTCTGGAAGATACGCTTTGTGAGTGTATTGTTCTATAAAATTGCGATGATCACATTTGGAATTGTTGCAATTGTAGACTTGTTTGCCTGTCTTGTTGTGACCGTTTTTTGAAACTTTATCACTACCACAAAACGGACAGATTACTTTTACAATTTTTGGCACCATACAAATACTGATCAAATTAACAACAATTAAACACTCACACATTAAAATAGTTTATGACACGACCGTCTTTTGAGCAGCATTGTGTACCATTGTATTTTGACCCCGCTCCACACACTGACACCGCTTTTTTTTGATCTTACACTTTTATTTGCGTTAATTTGAATTCATGATGCTATAGTGTTGTCTCCACTTTTTTGGCAGTTTAAAGTGTCTTTTAATGGTGCAATCAATGATTGACTGTTATTGTCATGTGAAAAAACTATCAGCATCTACTAACAATGCTATATCCACAATTGTATATTTTTATCCGTTTCTATTTTGCCTGTTTCTATGCTCGTAGATATTATTTGATTGCTTTGTCAAATTAACGTGATAGGGCTGTCCAAAGCTGATCACTTACTGGTCTTGGTAATGCTTGGGTATCTCCTGTTTTTAACTCTAGAACACGATTTTTTGCATCATTGTTAAATTCGCCTATAACAGTTGCAGGGATGTCATGTTGTTTTAGAACTTTAATGATTCTTAAAGCGGCTTTTGGGTCTGCTGCAATGAGTAATGCACCTGAACTTATCAATTGTAGAGGATCTATTTTGAAATACCTGCAAATTTCTGCGGTTTCCGGCTTTACAACAATTTTTTTCTCAACTACTCTTACCCCTAAATTTGCTGCATCAGCCATTTCATGAATACCATTAAAAATTCCGCCTTCAGTAGGATCATGCATAGCATGTACTCCTCCTGTTTGATAAGCAGTTAAGGCATCCTTTACTATACTGATTTGTTTGTAGAAGTTCTTAGCGGTTTGCAATGTCTCCGGGCTTAATACTTTTAATAACTGCTTTTCTCGGTCTGTAGCTAAAATGGCGGTTCCTTCGATTCCTACACTTTTAGTAAGAATTAATTTATCACCTGCTCTTACACCTGCTGTGGTAAGGTATTCGCCTTTTTTAGTTAAACCCATTATACAACAGACTACTATGGGGTTAACCAAATTTGGTGTGGTCTCACAGTGTCCTCCTACAATAGCCACACCCAATTCCATAGCTGCTTTACCCATTTGAGTACTGATTGTTTCAACTATTTGACTATCTGCACCCTCAGGCAGCATAATACATGAAAAAATAAAAGCTGGCTGAACGCCAAAAGTTGCTACATCGTTAGCATTAACATTTACCGCTGCAAACCCTATACGTTCCACAGCACCAGTTATAGGATCCATGGAAACAATAACAGATTTATCACCAATGTCAAGCACTGCACCATCAACACCTGCCATTGGACCTAAAACGACTTCAGCACGATTTGCACCTAAACTATTGAAAACTGTATTCTTCAAAATATCCATAGGTATTTTACCTGAAGGTAACTTCATACTTATTGTACTCCTCGCAGATAATTTTTAAAACGTGGAAAAACACGTAACACTGCATGCAATATAGGCACAGCAATTATTAAGCACAACAACATTTGCGCAACATTTATTGGCACCAATAGTAACGCAGCCGCATAACCCATTACAAAAGAGTCATAAATGAAGTAACCCACAACCATCTCGCCCCCTCCAACTAAAACCGCAATTGACGCACATAACGTAAAATTTCTGATTTTACTACTTAACATCTTTATCAAAAAACCAATAAGAAACCCTTCCACAGCTTTAACAATAAACGTTATAGGCGCATATCCCGGTGCAATAACAATATCCGCTATAGCAGCACCCGCTCCAGCAATCAACCCTACCAACGGTCCAAAAAGCAACGCAGCAACATAGATCACTGTATCACCAAGATTAAAGTAGCCACCTGTTGTACCTATTGGGAACACAAACGCCATAGTAACTACAACACATAAAGCAGCAAAAACGACTGCAGTCACTATTTGAAATGTTGACAACTTGTGCTCCTTTATAGTTGATTTAAACAGCATCGTTTCACCTTACTGTAACATAACTTAATGGAAATTACGTTTCTGTTGATAAATATTATCTTATACATGTATTACTGTTCCATTTTCACTAATATCTGCATTTCTTCTTATAGCAAGTTGAAATTATATTGATAGACACATCTCTGTTTGTTTGACGTTAAGATGACTTTTTTAATGTGCTTTTAGTAATTGACTTCTATTTACCTGCGAAAAAACTATCAATGTCTATGTATGTTGCTATAATGTCTCTTATTCTATTTCTTTGCTTTACTATTTTTATTTTCTTTACTTATAAGGCTACATTATAGTTGGTTATTGTGAATTTTGTGTGTATTTTTTTGAAGTGATGTATCTTTTTGAAGAGGAAAAATTCTAATGTAAGTTTTTGTAAGTCACTTTATAGTGATAGTTTATGAGTACTAAAGAGGACCCAATTAAGCTCCATAAGGCTGCTATTGCTTTAATGGAAGATGGTAAAGCAGTTGAGGCACGTGATTTATTTACAAGAAGCGGCGAACTTTATTTCAAAGGTCAAAATTATTTTGGGGCCGCTGAAATGTATTATAAAGCTGGCGAGTGCTGTGTAAAATTAAAAGAATACCCACAAGCGGTTGAATTTTTTAGTAAAACAGCTGATATTGCGTTAAATAAAGGATTTGACCGTTACGGGTTAAGTGCACTTGAAGAAGCTCAAGCTGCTCAAAAAGCTGCAGGAGACATTAAAGCAGCAGAAGAAACTGGGAGCAGAATAAAAGAGATTAACGACAAAATTAACAAGCAGAACGCAGCTGGCGATGAAGACTCATCTTTTTCAGTATTCTCCTAACATAAACTCCTCATCTTTTACTTTTTTTTGAATAGACTGCTGCTCAATTTTTCTGATATCTACACAAAGTCAAACTGTTTGTTCTTCTTTATCTTTCTCTGAAGTTTTATCACAACAAACAGGGCAACGCAAATTCTTAGTTATGTTAACTGTAGTGAAGTCCATGTCACTGAAATCGCAAACTAACAGTTTACCTTTCAATGTTGATCCTGTACCTGTTAGAAGTTTAATAGTTTCCATAGCCTGTAGGCTTCCAATGATTCCAGGTGTCGCACCTAAAACACCTCGTGAATTATCAGTTTGCATTTGACCATCTGAAAGATTAGGTCTCAAACATTCAAGACAACCAGTTTCAGGGGTAGCAAAAACAGATATATTTCCTTCGATACCACTAGCAGCTCCAAAAACATATGGCACCCCAGCTTTGACACAGGCACGGTTTACAATGTAACGGGTTAATATGTTATCTAAACCATCAACGACACAATCTACGTTTGCAAGCAAATGGTCAACATTTTTTGAATTCACATTTTCCAAAACAGCTTCAACTTTCACATGTGGATTAACTTGCTTTAAACGCTTCGCAGCTACCTCAACTTTAGGATTATGTACGTCTTTTGAAGTATAAAGTATTTGTCTGTGAAGATTATGCGGCTCAATTATATCCTGATCAATTACCCGAACATAACCAACCCCAGCTAAAACAAG
>JAIRJY010000094.1 GCA_031260365.1 Nitrososphaerota archaeon
CCCCGATAGCGTAAATTTTGTTGCCTACAACAGCAACACCTAAACCAGCTCTTGCTTGATTCATTGGTGTTTTTGTGTTCCAAGAATCTGCAACGGACTCTGCTGCTGAAACCTGATTAAATGCTGCTACAAATAATCCGTTTATGAAAAAGAAAAACAACATAAACGATACAAATTTATTCATATTTAACACGAAAACTAGTTTGATTTAGTTCTTGATAAAGCTTTTTGTTAATACGCGCTTTGAAAACAAAAAATAGTTTGAACTGTTTTGGATTTTATAGATGTTTTTGGTTATTTGTTGTTCTGTTGTAGTTTTTTCGTTTATAACGTTATGACCTTTTGTACCATTGACAGGATATAGTACAGATTTATTTTAACAGTTAGATTTTTGTAAATAATGCTCTTTGATCTGAAATTTAGTTTCAACTACATTCTATACGTTATATATGTGGATGGTTAAACGTTTTTATAGTTTTATTGAAGTTTTTTTTGAGTAAACAAAATGTTGCATTTTACCGTCAATTTTTGTTCACTTGTATGTGTGAAGACTGTTACTTTATAAACCTGCTTAAAGGTGAACACTTTCAAAAATAGAAAAAGGATTTATTTAATCTGTTGGGTTACATGCCTTGTTTTAGGCGTCTGTATGTTGTGTAATCGATGTATTCAACGAATGGGTTTTCTGTTAAGGTTTTTACGTTGATTTTTTGGCGGTTTCTTTTGTCAAGAATTTGGTTTGTTGTTCGTAGTATGTATGCGTCGCTTCCTGCGCCTGAGCCATAGCTTGATACTAGTATTTGGTCGTTTGGTTTTGCAATGTCTAGTATTGCTGCTAAGCCTAGTAGGGCTGCTCCGGAGTATGTGTTTCCGATTTTGGTCATTTGTATTGCTGGCATGAATTGTTCTTCTTTGAATCCTAAGTCTTTGGCGATGCGTACTGGAAAACTTGGGTTTGGTTGGTGTGGTATAAAGTATGCAAAGTCGCTGGGTTTCATGTTGCTTTTTTCCATCATTTTAGTAGCTGCTTTTCGTATGTGTTTGTGGTATGCTGGATCGCCTGTGTATCTACCGCCGTGCATTGGGTATAGTTCGCCGTCGCGGCGCCAAAAGTCTGGTGTGTCTGAGGTGCAGCTATACCAACCTTCTATTTCGGCTATGACGTCTTTTTTGCCAAAAATATAGGCGGCTCCGCCGTAACCTACAAAAGCGTCTAACTCGCCACCTGGATATCCGCGTGGTGCTGCTTGGGAGTTGTCTGCGCCTATAACCATTGCATAGTTAATGTCTGAGCGTGGGTAGCTTACTAGGGCGCAGGCGTCTTTGAACATGCTTGTAGCTGCTTTGCAGGCAAACTCTGTATCTATAGCATCAACACCTTGCAGATCGCCATCTTGTTCTCCTAGTTGTAGTACTTGTGCCACTTTGGATGCTATGGGTTTAACTGCATACGGGTTAGATTCTGAGCCTGTATACACTTTACCTATAAGGCTGCTGTCAAGACCTGAATGGATGAGTGCCAGTTTTCCTGCTTCAACGGCAGCTGTTACAGAGTCCTCGTCTATGTATGGTACTGCACGTTCGATACCGCCTTCCTTTATGCGGAAACGTGAACTGTAAACACCATAACCTATTATGCCTGGCAACTCGTAGTCTTTGGTTGGTTGGATAATTTTGTATTCTTGATGAGGATAAAATTCGTCTGCTAATGTGAATGCTAAAGAAATTGTTGGTACAACTTCGTTGTTGCCTACTGAGTAGCGTCGTCTGAATCGTGGAGTAACTTCGCGACCTTCTAATTTTGACGGGTCAAAGGGTTCTCCTTTTAAAAGTTGGTCAGTTATTCTTGCAGGTACACGAATTTTACCGTTATGAAAACTAACTATGCCAAAAATGTAGCGTTCAAGTTTGCTAAATTTGTTAGTTGGTTCATCAATTAGTGTGCAAAACTCAAGTTTGCCTTTATCATAAAATAAGTCAATGTTTTCCATTTCGCCATAGCTTTTTCTGCCACATTTTCCGCAGTAATCGCGTATTTCAAAATATTCTTTTTTACAAATTTTACAACGGCTTGCACGTAGTCTGTCGCCAATATAAGATACTCTGCGTTCTATTGGTTCACTGCTCATGTTTAGTCTCTCCCTAAAATGTTTACATATGCTTTAGTGCCAAATCCTTCAAACTCTAATGCACCACCATACTTTGGTGTTGACCCATTGATAATTACTTGGCGCTGGTCAGCTTTTCCAGTTAATTGCCTGAAAAGCTCATAAATTTGTGCTCCACCTGTAGCTCCAAGAGGATTACCATCTGCCTTTAAGCCACCGTTCATATTAACATATAATTCTTTGCCGTCAATTTCATAACAGCCTTTATCGTTTGGACATGACTCAACTATACTCTTCCAAGCAGTTCCAGCGGGGCAGTAACCTAAGTCTTCAAGCGAAACCAGCTCCATCATTGTTGATTGGTCATTAACTTGCCAAAGTTTGATATCCCACGCATCTATTTCGCTGCTTTTAAGAGTTTTTTTCATTGCTAATTGTGCTGCAACAAAATGACTTAACTCGTTTCTAGCAGAATATGTCAAATAGTCTGTTGCAGAGTCATATTCGTAAATGTATACAGGTGTAACATCCATTTGTTTGGCAATTTTTTCATTTGTAAGAATTAAAGCTGTTGCACCATCAGTTACTGGTGCATAATCGAATAAACCTAAGGATTTATTTACCGCTTTACGTGAATTTAACACAGTTTCTAAACTAATTTTACGTTGATATTGAGCATACGGGTTTTTTGCGCCATTAGCGTGATTTTTGATTGCCACTTGAGCTAAGGCATTGTACATTTTTTCAAGTTTTTCACCCTGTATATCATGTTTTTTTATGTATGCACGTAACATAAGTTCATGATTTGCCTCGTTTGTTCCACCGGCATAATAGCTCCAAGGGTCATCAAGTGACATTAAATTGTCACGGATTTTGTCTAAACGATCCGTCATTTTTTCAATGCCTCCTACTAAGGCGGTGCTGTAGACACCTGCTTGTATTGCATGACATGCAGTTTTAAGTGCAGCACTAAATGATCGTGTTGCTTCCATGGGTACATGAAGCTCAGTTAACTCTGAGAGAAAACCTTCTTCCAAACCAAGCTTGTTAGTAATTGGTAAAAAATAGTCAGATATGTAGCATGTTTCTAAATTTTTGCGTTCTAAATTACACTCATTTGAAGCTGCAAGCCATGCTTCCTCTATTAACTTTTCTGGTTTTTTATCGTAATGTTCACCAAATTTTGTTCGACCAACAGCAACTATTACAGGACGATTTTGCATGCTCATTTTCTCCATTAAACAAAGGCAATACAGTTTTTATAAAACAACTATTAAGTGTTTGCCATATCCACCAAAATTAAACCCAAAAACCGTGTGTTACCTCTACCTTTAGGTATGTTCATAATTATGTACTTCGTTTTTAATAATTTTTTCACGCAAAGTTTTAACAAGCTCTTGTAGTTTCTGGCTTAACACAACTGGATACGCTTCCGCATCAGTAAATGCTTTATATTTTTCTGGAAGCATAGCTAAATTTTCAGAAGCACAATCTTTTATCTGATTTAACGATGGTAAAGTGTACGTTATTTTACCCTTAGTTATAACTTTAACAAGCAATGGGTTAGCATCTAGTATTTTTTCAGAATCTAAAGTAATAACATCTTGTTCATAATTGCCTTTGGCGTCTTTATAGCGATAAACCTGTTTACGTCCCGGCAAAGTTGACTTGTCAAAACTTAGCTTCATGCTAGGTGAATAAACATTGGGCGATGTCATAATTTCGCACAGTTTATAGATGACATCAATATATGGTCTATCTGAAGATGTACCCATTTTAGTGCCTGCGCCAAAAGAGTCGATTTTTGCGCCTTCGTTAAGCAACTTGGTTATATAATATTCGTCCAAGTCACCGCTTACAAAAATTTTAACATACTCTAAATTATTGTCATCTAGAATTTTTCTAGCTCTTTTACTAGACTCTGTCAAGTTATCACCGCTATCTAGTCGTACTCCACCAAGT
>JAIRJY010000012.1 GCA_031260365.1 Nitrososphaerota archaeon
GAGCATCGGTGGGCAAATATGAAGCGGGCTTTACCTGATTTGATGCCTAAATGTGACGGTCTGCAAGAGGCTGTGTACACCTATTTTGTAACATCTAATTATTAAGTTAATCCACTATAATTCTGTATCTGAACCGTGTCTTCAAGCAGCTGACGCAGTAGCTGGTGCTTATTTTCAAAAATTTGAAAACAAAAACAACACTTACGCGGATATTATAGCTAATAATGTGGGCTCGTTTGTTCATCTTTGGAAAGAGAAATAATTGCGAACCCTATCCTATTCCTCCTAACCCACTAATGCAGGCATCATTGTTTCGGACAGGCTTTACTCGCTAAGTTATTTTGATGCAATATAATTATTAAAATTATCGGTGTTTATTTTTGATCTTTCATGACAGAGGTAAAGACGAATACTCCGCATCTCATTGCCTAAACGCTCAAACGTAAAATGTATTGGCTCTATTAAGAATTAGTGGCGAACAAGTGTAGAAATAAACGTTAAGCGACACCTACATAGTTTGCCCATCTCACCATCTGGCAGGCATCATTGTTTCGGACAGGCATTGCTCCACTAAACAATAGACGAAACTTGTTATCTTTTAAAATATCGGCATTTATTTTCCGATACTTATCCACGAAGAAGCTAAAGAACAAAAGATGTTGCATGAATTTGAAAGAGAGCAAACCTTCCTAACCAGATATTACGCAACACAGAACAAAAAAGAACGGGAACAAATGATAAGAGAAGACAACAAACGAAGAACCCAAGATTTCGGAAGATGGCGTTAATGATGGACTATCAGTAAACGCCGCCAATTACATATCATCCTTATTAGTGGGTCGCTAAGTGGATGCATTGGAGTGCGCGTGGTCTTGAGAATTTGTTAAACATTCTTTTGTGAGGTATTGTAACAAACGATTCTATGGTAAGATGAAAGAAAAATACTTATGCCCAAATGGAATAATAATCAGAATAGCGGTAACATAAGAAAATTAATCGATTAGGAGACACAACCAATTTATACGCGACCGATTAATGAAAAATGAATACTTTAAAGCATTGGATTTAACGCGTAACACAGGGAGAACTGTAAAATAGATACCATTCGTTATCCTGCATATCCATATCTTATTAAAAAGGACAACATGTTTTTGCACTGGGAATATTCTTGGGATATATTGACAAAGTTAAATCAAAAGCTTTCTGAACACTTTAACAATACTGATGTTACAATAGTAGTTGCAGGGTCTTTTGGAAGGTTCGACGCAGGAAAACCATCTGATTTAGACTTTTATGTTGTAAGCAATAATGCTCGTACAAGTCAACAAATACATAAGACCGTTACAAAGTTTGCAAAAGAATTGAAGCTAAAATTACCAAATACTGCGGGCATATTTTCTAAAGCGTTAGAATTGCATCAAATTATTACAAAGATGGGTTATAACCATGAAACCCCTGATGAACTGGCACAGAGATTATTATTGCTATTAGAAACACAGCCAATATATAACATGGAATTTTATGAAAAAGCTGTCAATGGAATACTGGATAAATATTTTGACTTACATAAGAAACACCCATACAAAGAAGCGGTAATCTTGTTAAATGACCTGATAAAGTATTTTCGATACATATGTATGAATTATCAGTTTAACTTTTGGGATAACAACGAAAAATGGGTTATACGTAATATCAAATTACGACACAGTCGTGTGATAATGTACGCAGGGTTACTATTTGTATTATTAAATGCAAGCAAACACTGCATAGAAAAAACGGAATACATAAAAAAGATGATTAAACTAACACCTATTGAGAGAATTAACTCTGTGTTAACAGAAAATGGTGTTGATCCTTCACCACTATTTGAATGTTATGACAAGTATCTATACAATATTAACAATGTAAGTATCAGAAAATCTTTTGATATATGTCCTTTAGAATATACAGATAGATACAACAACAAGATTTTTAAAGAACTGAAAACCAATTCAGACTGTTTACAAACATTTTTAACTAACTCTGTATTGATCATGCGAGAAATTTGGTCTCAAAAGGCTTTTGAATATCTGATATTTTAACAAATATAAGAGCACGTTTTAACTTTGTGCACAGAGTAATAAACTACGACAGTGAAAACGGCTATATTCCATAACTCCGACATTTTTAAAAATAATTTGCGCCTACTACGAGCGTTCCACACTCGCGGCGAGAGCATTTTTTATCCTACCCAAAAATCATAAAAGTTGGACAAGCGGTTTCCACCCTCCAAATTCCGTCTACGTTTATCTGCGCCGTGGGACTTACTACCACTTATCGGGCGTTATTGGGTGGTGAGTGTAGAAGTGCGCATCTATATGTTGCTTCGCAACATCGGCATTTTGGACAAACGCTACGGCATACACTGTCTTTAGAGGTGTCAGAGGGGCGGTGTTTTTGGTGACGATTTTTTATATGGACACAAAAATTATTGGTCGCAGTTCGGGTCGTTCCGTGACAGGCGCGGCGGCTTATCGGTCTGGTGAAAAATTGCGATCGGTGGCTCACGCTTCCTATCAGTCAGGCGAAAAAATACAAGGTAACAAAATTACGCATGATTACACCAAAAAGAAAGGTGTGGTACATAGCGAGATAATTTTGCCCGAAGGAGCATCGCCCGAATATGCCGACAGTCAAACTCTGGAACGCCGTAGAATCAAGCGAAAAACGCAAAGATGCACAACTCGCAAAACGGCTTATCTCCTTCGTCAGCAACAAGTCAAACTTTCGCGCCTCGGCATCGGCAACCATCTGCTTAAATCCTGACCTTTTCTCAACACTCGTGCCGCTTATACCCTCGTCAACATACAACCCGCAAAACTGCCATTCAAGATTCCGACTAATATATTCCTCAAATACCGCTTCTAATTCTCTAAGCTGTTCAATTGGTCGTCCTGCTCTGTCGAAACCCTGCAATACGCCGTCACACGTTTTTTCATAAAAAACATACTCTCACGCACTATTGTTACGCTTTTGTGATTTTTATGGCTTTCTCTAACTCATAGCGGTGTTCTATCCGTAAATAGGTTACAATTTTTGTTTTAGACATATCTATAAATATGCCAGTTAGTTAAATATGT
>JAIRJY010000071.1 GCA_031260365.1 Nitrososphaerota archaeon
GCGTCGCCTGTACCTAAGAGCTCTCTCTGTTCAATGTAACTAATTTTTAAACCTTGACTTGCTCCATCGCCAAAATATGTCTGAATTTTGTCTCTCATATAACGAGTAATAACTATAATATCGATAATCCCAGCTGTTTTTACGGCATCAATACAAAACTGCAAAATGGGTTTACCTGTTAATGAAATCAGATGTTTAGGTCGTGTGGATGTTAACGGCTGAAGTCTTTGACCTTCACCAGCAGCTAATAAAATTGCTTTCATTTTAGACACACTCAACTTGTTTGTGTACTAAAACAGTTGCTTTATACATTAATTCTTTTGCTACAACGCAAGATTCATCTTATATAGTAACACGAATTAGAGGCTCTGTCCCTGACGCGCGAATCAATAGACCTCCTCGGTTTTTATTTCTTGTTTTTATAGTTGATTATGCCGCAAATTAGTGCTGCTCGTAATTCGTAACGTTTACGTCTATTACGATACTTGTTTGCCAAAATTTTAAACACCTTAAATTTGGCAATAATATTCTCAACAAAGACGCGTTCACGAGAAATACGCCTGTTCTCCCGTTTCTCCTCAACACTTAATGTGCCATTTCAAGGTTTCTTTTTCGGAACCTCACTATTCTTATGCAATTTTAAAATTCCCTGATACCCACTATCACCCAAAAACAAAATCCCCTCAGAAACAAGACCACCAATGCTGTCTTGATACAAAGTAAAATCGTGTTTGCTTCCTTCTGCGTGAGCTGTGCAGATAATTTCTCCACTTTGTCGGTTAACAATTAGCTGGGTTTTTTGAGTGTGATGTTTCTTTTTTCCACTATAATATCTTTTTTGATTTTTTTGGGACGCTCCACTGGACTCTCTGTTACATCCACAAGCACTACCTCTACTTCAGAATCATCACCATAAAGAGCCTTCTTACCAGGCAAGCTAAACTTACCACTCTTAACTAAAGTATTCTCCACCCACACAATCGTATCATGAGTGGTAGCTTCACCTATACATCAAACTCGTATGAGAGTTCTTTTTAAGTGAGATATTGCCTGTTGTATTTTAGAGTTAAAAATAGTTTGATCTTCTAAAGATAGTTTGGTGTGTCTGCCTCGTCGTTTGTGTTTTGCAGCGTAAGCAGCTTTTAAAATAGTCACCATAGCATCAAAGGTTTCCTTTTTAACCCCAAATAACTGTTTAAAATCCCATGAACTTAACTTAGACGCTTTCTCATACCGAGACACAATATCACCCATAAACTAAACCACAACTACACAAAACAACCCCAACACAACATTTATAATTTCCGAAGAGGTCTATTACAATCCACTCGCTAGCTACTCTGTTAACACACAACAAATAGTGGTTCTTAACCAAAACTTTGAACCCATATAGCTCAGCATAAACCCTTCAATGAGGGGCGGTTCTTAAATCTCAAAAATATAGTGTTGACAAACATTCAAAACATGATTAAACAAAGTAAAAAATTGTTAATGAAAAATTAGGCAATCATAGAACCCTAACTATAAACAAAAACAAATAAAAAGTAGAGAGCTACAAATGCATCAAAAATGGATTTGTACGTTTCTCTTTTCCCATCAAGGTAGTTTCTTCATGTCCAGGATAGACAAGTAAATCGTCAGGTAATTGCATCAGTTTTTGTAAAGTTACACTCATATCCTTGGGCGAGCTTTCATCAAAATCTGTTCTACCAACACTTTCTGCAAACAAAGTATCCCCTGAAAACATTGTTTTATCACCAATAAGACAAATACTGCCCATTGTGTGACCAGGAGTGTGCATAACTTTTAGACCGACACGACCAAATGAGACGCTATCACCACCTTTAAGTAACACATCCATCGACTTGTCACGATTGCCTAGTCGTTCCAAAAAACGAGCATCACCTGCATGAATACAAATTGGCACTCCATACTTTTTCTGCATTACACTATCACCATCTATATGGTCATAGTGACCATGCGTATTAACTACGAATTTTATTTTAAGCATCTCTTTAGCAATATAGTTAAAAATAGGCTGAGCCTCGACATCTAAACGTAATCCAGGATCAATTATAATTGCTTCTTTTGTTTCTGTGCAATTTACGACATAACAATTTGTTAGAAGCATACCAACAGTAAAAGTTTCAACATGCATAATAACCATTTTCATAATTATAAAAAGTTAAAATTAAATGTTTCTTTAAACAACAAAAAATTTGTTAAACAAACAGTAAAAACTAACAACAGACCTCCTCACAAAACTGTCATTTTTAGACGATATTATAAAGTAGTTTAACTTGGTAATCTGTTAATCAAAAACTTGCCGACCAAAACCAAGCTTACACCAAAATATTGGGTGTTGACCATACTTTTTGGTTTCCACAGAAAACCCTTACACCCTTAACTTATCACACCACACATTTTCTTAAAGTAACACACTTCACACCAGAAATCCAACAAATTTGCTTCGCCAGAACAACCACATATGCATATACTTCACCACAAACATGCGTACACAACAAAAAAACAAGAAGTACCAAACAGGTCTACCACAGGCTTTTTTATGACCTACAAAATTAAGAATGCTTATATTGTATCTT
>JAIRJY010000026.1 GCA_031260365.1 Nitrososphaerota archaeon
AACCCACTGTAACGCTCCAAGAGCTATTGATGGATTCAAGTTATCTATAAGACAATATGCCCCTTGTAGAAGACTTAAAAAATTGGGGTTAACTTTTTTTTTTAAAAAACTCCCATCGCAACAAATAAAACACAACGTAAGTAATGGAGACACGCGTAACTTGTAAAAAGGCAGGTAAAAGTTGGCACATCGACCAAGTATTGGTTGCTGAAAGTAACGCAAATGTGGTATGATACGTTTTTGTAGCACAGGGCGTTTTCTGGCGAGTGAGCGATAATTATTTTCTTGATGTACGGTTTGAACGCACATCACTTTGGATGTATGGAATTAACTGACGTGTTGCCTATGTGTATCGTTTAAAGGATCACTAAATGGTTGGTTGTTTGGTGAGCAGTATGTAACGTATTGTTTTGTTCCACTTACGCCGAAGAGTGGTGATCTTTTTTTTGGATAATTCGTTGGTTCACAAAATTGGGGGTGTTTTAGGTCACTCATTAAGATCAGTGTAAATATTGTGTTTTTTATTATATTGTTTATTCGTTGTTATGACTGAATGTTTAGAAAACATTTAAAAGTAATAAAGATAAGGTGATCAAAAACGGATGAGGGAATGCTGCGTGGAATTTTGTCCTAAATGTGGTAGCCGCCTTGAGCCAAAAAAATCAAAAACTGGTAAAAAAGCTTCTTTGTTTCTCGTTTGTCAAAAATGCGGATACAAAAAAGTTGAAACTGGCGTAGCAATTGAGCCTAAAATTACAAAAGTTATACAGCATAGTCCACAACAGTTTGTAGCTGTAATTGGTAAAGAAGAGCAGAAATTAAACACATTGCCAACAGTTAGAGTAGAATGCCCTAAATGTAGAAACAATATTGCATACGTGTGGCAAGTACAAACCCGTGGCGCAGATGAATCTTCAACACAGTTTCTGCGTTGTACAAAATGTAATTATACCTATCGAGAATATAGTTGATTGGTTTTCTCTTCTAATTTTGTAAGTACTCTTTTTTATGTATAGACACTTTTTAGTTTTCTTTTTCTCAACAGAACCTGTCAAGGCGTTTAGAAAGTTTATTTATTGGAACAGGATAAAACATAATAGTTATAACTAAACATATGTACGTGTACAGGAAGAGAAACAATGTTTAAGCTCAAAGTATCTGACGCTAAACTCTTAAGAGATATGGCTACTGCAATTTCAATATTAGTGGATGAAGCAACATTTAAAATTGATACTGAAGGATTAAAACTGCGTGCGATGGATCCGTCACGCGTAGCAATGATAGATTTTGCGTGGCCAACAACTATTTTTGAAGAATACGTGTGTACTGAACCAACAAAAATATGCATAAACATTAGTGAACTTCTCAAACTTCTCAAACGTGCTGGTCGTGACGAATCTGTTGAACTTTTACTTGACGATAAAACTGGACGTTTACAAGTTAAAATAACGGGTAAGTATGCTCGAAACTTTACAATGCCTACTCTTGAAGCGTCAGAAGAAGAAGTTCCAACTCCAAAAATCACCTTTAACGTTAAAGCAAAGAGTACAACAATTGGTTTAAGTCAAGCTATTGAAGATGCTCAACTGGTTAGTGATCATGTGCGAATAGAAGCCGATTCTGAAAAATTGGTTCTAACAGCAACAGGCGATTTGATGGGTGCTACAATTACCTTACAAAAATGCAGTGATGCTCTTCTTGATTTGGAAGTTAAAGAACCATCCAAAGCAACTTTTAGTTTGAGTTATCTCTCTGAGATTATCAAAGCTGCTTCAGCAACTTCAGATATTGCAACAATAGAGTTCTCAAATGACATGCCTATACACATTGACTTTCAGCAGATTAAAGACGGCGGTAAATTAACGTTTTTCTTGGCACCAAGAATAGAAACAGACTAATGATGGAATAGACCTTTGACGTTTGACTCAGTTTTCACAAAAAATGATTTAGCTAAATATCCATTTTTGAAAGAAACTGCACATTATCTTTCTCCTTTAGATTTGCAAATTGAAGACTTAATCAGTTCCAGTATGTCTCCAATTTTAGATCGCGCTATGGAACGTGTAACTTCTGCAATAGTTGATCTCACTGTTAGACCTTTAATTAGTGAACAAGGCAACAAGTACGAGATAAAAGATCTGCAGAAAGAGCTAGTTTCTTTTCCTGTTGCGTTAATGCTTGTTTCTGCAACTGAGAACTCTCTTATAAAAAAACGATATGCGTTAGCTGAAGCTAAACAGGCATCACATTCATTGAGTTTAGAGTCAAAAGATTTTATTTTTAAAATTGCGCTTGATTTTGGTTGGAAAATCACTTTAGCACCTTCTGGTAGTACGTTTGAGTTTGTTTTGTACTTTAGTGATTTTTTACAAAATGCTAGTCATCTTCATGATGCTAAATGGAAACTGATAAATAGCAAACTTTCTGAAGGAAATGTGTATCTTAACACACGAGCTGTTGTACGTTTACTTCAGGAAGAGATAAAACGTCGAATAGAGAAAAGGCTCGTCACGGTTGCTATAGATAAATATCCTCCGGAAATTTCTGAATTGGCAGATAAACTCGCGATTATAGCGTCAGAACACATAAAGCAAACTGAACTAGAGTTTCCAAAAGTAGTTGTACCTGAGGCTTTTCCACCCTGTATTACTGTGCTATATGATGCTGCCTCAAAAAATCATCACTTACCTCACATTGGTAGATTTGCGTTGACTTCCTTTCTAGTTAATATCGGTATGAACTCTGAATCTGTAACCGACCTTTTTAAATCATTTTCTGATTATAATGAACGACTTACTCGCTATCAAGTTGAACACATTGCTGGCGAGCGCGGCTCAGGAACAAAATACACCTGCCCACAGTGTTCAATTCTTCAAACTCACAATGTTTGTAAAAACCGTGACGATCTCTGTAAACGTATTTATCATCCATTAAAATATTACAAAATCAAATCAGAGATGTCCCAACAAAATACGTCTGAAAAAATTATCCAGCTAACCAAAAACTAGTATCTACTTTTTCTATACATGTTTCCTCTTTTATCATAGTCTATAAGTATGCATACAAATATTTGTGGTTATTTCTATGGTAAAAACTAGTCTCTTTATAGTTAATGGTTAAATTAGGGAAAACAAAATCTATACTCCGTGATGTTTGTGTCTTCGAGGGATTTTGTTTGTTCTAAATTCCAAGAGTTTTATAATGATCCCTCAACAGTTATTCCTACACCAACAAGTTTTGAACAACGTGAATTTGCTTATCTGCTGTTTAAAGAACGTTTTATGGTTCGGCACAAACGACTCGAAAACATTCAAGATTTCCAAAAAATTCTAGCTAGAACTGTACCATCTGATGTTTATCATTCTTGTGCTTATTATGAAAATCCTGATCTTGAAATGGATAAAAAGTGTTGGATTGGGTCTGACCTTGTTTTTGATATAGATGCAGATCATATTCCTACGTTATGTGGTAAAATTCATGATGAGTGGGCTTGTCAAAAATGTGGGTTTAACGGTAAAGGTGTGACCCCTGCAGAGTGTCCGATTTGTGGTAGTGATAAATTTTCAACCAAAACTTGGGTATGCGATTTTTGTATTGAATCGACACGTGTGGAGACCGCTAAATTAATTGACATGTTAACAAAGGACTTCGGATTTGCTGATAATGAGTTACGGGTTTTTTTTTCTGGACATCGTGGTTATCATGTGCATGTAGAAGTTGATGCTGTGCGTTCTCTTGATGCTTTGTCACGCAAAGAAATAGTTGACTATGTTACCGGACTTGGTTTATCTATTTTTGATAAATATGAGAAAAAAAACCATGCAAAAGGTAAAAAACAAACTGATGGCACAAAAAAATTTAGCTTATATGATTATGGGTGGAATCGACGATTGAAGGTGGGTATGAGAAAGTTTTTGACAAATGTGACAGCTGAAAATTTGAAAAATTTTGGGTTAAAAAACAATAATTTGTTTAAAAACAAGGATGCTATACTTAGTCGTGCTATTGCGGGTGGTCGGTGGGATGTTATTTCTGGTGTCAGCGTTGCAACATGGCTCAAGTTGGCTGAGCAAGTTAAGATTTTGGAGTCAGCAAACATTGATACGGTTGTAACTACAGATATTCATCGGTTAATTCGGATGAATGGTACTTTACATGGTAAAACTGGTTTTCTTAAAGTAGAGTTCCCAGTGTGTCAGCTCGATACTTTTGATCCATTAACTCAAGCAATAGCTTTTAAAAAGGGTACGACTAAAGTGTTAGTCTCTGATGTGCCTGAGTTTAGGTTGGGCGAAGCGACATGGGGACCATACAAAAATGTTAAAGTTGTGTTGCCTACTGCTGCGGCAATTATGCTTATCCTGAAAGGCAGAGCTGAGGTAGCTAATTAATGTATGATGAATTATACAAAGCATGGAAGCACGAGATAACAGAGTCTGCACTTGGTACTTTACCACGTGATTTTTA
>JAIRJY010000062.1 GCA_031260365.1 Nitrososphaerota archaeon
CAAATGAAGCATTAGAAAAAGCTTTATTGACTGCACTTGCCAGCATAACAAAAGAGGACATTACAAACTATTTTTCACACGATGGTTATTTATGAATCTAAAGTCAAGTTGCTATAATATCAGCAATACCAATATTTGGAATTTTCGTGTTGTTTTAACTGTATTTGAGACTACTTTTGAATTTCAACCAAAATTAGAAGGTTTATAACATCACACATCGCCAAAAAATGGAAACCAGAAATTAAAAGAAGAACACCCATAAAAAACCAAAGTAAAAAACGGAACTACTTCTTTTGGAAAAAGATACACATCACTTTTGCGATAATACCTATAAGTTGCGTTTAACGTGTATTAAATTTGTATATATAACCCAATAAAGGATGTCTACGCAATTATGAATACTAAATCCAAAAGTGATTTATGTCAACTTCATATCCAAAAGACGACGTTTTTTGTTTCTTTAACGTTCGTAGCAGTGTTATTTTTTTCATGTCTTGCCTTGACGTTTACTAACACATCTTCTTTTGCGTTAGGTACACCTGATGTGGTAGTTAATGATGAGATAGAACTTCAGGATACGATAAACAACTCTGTGAAACCAATATTTGTTGCTTTTAATATAGCGATATTGTGCTAACGGATTCGTTAATTATTCCATATAACAAAGACATCACGCTAACAAGTGACTATAAAAATGGGTTTTACAAGTCGATTGGTACAAATGAAAAGAGCACTATTGTTGTTGATAAAGGCGGCATATTAAGACTTGATACCCGCTTAACGAAAGAGACATTTTAACGTACATACTTGAGTTTTCGTTAGTTTTAAGATAAAATGCTATTTTATCTCTATCCTCAACAACCATCTTATGCAGAACCTCATCGCACACCGAATCGCCAAACTCTTTAAGCCCCGCCAAATTTTCAATAGCAGTTTCAACACTATCTAATTTTTGCTGTAAATCCTGCGCGATTTTATTTTCACTATCCAAAACTGAAAGCCTCTTTTGCAGCGCTTCCTGTTGCTTTTCGGGTCATGCCTCAAAGTAGTTTATAAGTGAAAATGTTGTATATTATAGCTTTGTTGAGGATTAGTTGTGGTAAAAGTGTCTGCGAGCTGCACATATTGTAGGGGTGAGGCTGTAGTAAAAATGGGTAGACAGGTAAATGGAACCCCGCGTTGTAAATGTAAATCGTGTGGAAAAACTTTCCAAACCACATACAAAAACAATGGCACCACGCCTCAAACCATTTTGATACGCAATTCATGTTTGATAAATCATTTTTGTAGGATAAACAAAAAAGGTTACAACTCAATATTTAAACACCGATAACTAACTAATATCGCTTCAGTAAATCGTATGACTCTAACAAGAACATTAAAAAATGGAAATAAAAATGTTGGTGATCTTGCCAAAGTGATTTTTTCTTATCCAAAGAATATGAAATTTGAATGTGCTAAGTGTAGTCTTTGTTGTGGAAATACAGAAGTGAAAACAAGACGTATAATTATGCTTAAAAATGAAGCAAAAGAAATACAAAAACAAACAAGCATCAGTATAAACGAGTTTTGTTTTGAAATTACAGCTCAACAGCCATATGAGCTGGAAATGAAAAAACCACATAATGGCAAATGTTTTTTTCTTAAAGATAACATGTGTAGTGTTTACAGTTTTAGACCGATGATTTGCAGGTTTTATCCGTTTGAGTTAAAATTTGATGAAAAGCAGCTAAAATATGTGTTTACAGCAACTGCAGAGTGTCCGGCGTTAAATCAGGGGAAGCGTTTAACTCAGACATTTTTTAAAATGTTGTTTTGGTTAGCAGAAGAGAAATTGTTGTAAAGCTACAGTTGGGCTAGCATATCGTTTTTTTCAAGTACGTATCCACAGTAGTGGCATTTTAAAATAAGAGGTTCACCAGATTCAACGCTAAAATTAGAGACCACTGGTTCGTTGCTGTTTGTTATGCAGATGGGGTTCACACATTTTGTTATTTCAGTTATTGTTTGAGGAAGTTTCACTTCAAGTTTTTCAACAACAATATACTGTTTAATTATGTTTATTGAGGCATATGGAGCAACAAGTGCAATTCGGTTAACTTCATCAGAGCTTAACGCGCGACCTTCGATTTTCACAATATCTTTTGAACCTAACTGTTTGCTAGGAACATTAATAGCAATAGTAATAACACGTTTTTCTTTACCGGTGATACCTAGAATTTTTACAACATCTAATGCGTATCCACCAGTTATGTGGTCAATAACTGTGCCATCTTTAATTTTTGAAACACGAAGATCCACTTCACTCATAAATCATTCACAATAACAAGTATATACACATTTAACAGATAAGTTTTACACAAAGCAGCACCTAAAGTATATTCTCAGTTAAACTGTGATTTTTAGTTATTTCATACATCACCACATGTTTAGTAGTGTCCTTGCTCATAACACTTTTATATTTGGTGCATGTGATTTGGGTATTAATTAAAGTTCAAAGGAACACGGTAGCTATGATGGAACCAAGTAAAAAACCGTTGAATGTACTAATAAAACAATTGCATGGAAACATTGAAGTTGTACTAAAAAACGGATGTGACTATAAAGGGAAAATGATAAAATGTGACAGTCACATGAACATTCTTCTTGAAGGTGCAACAGAATTTAGAGATACACGAGCTATAACGAATTATGGTAATGTGTTGTTGCGAGGAAATAATGTTTTATACATTGTTTTAGATGCAAATAAACACTAAAAAGTTATGTTTCTAGTTTTACCGGTAACATAATCGTAGGCAAGCTGAACTTCAGCTTCTACGTTAAATCTACGGTTAAATGATGTTAACACGTTCTGTATATCACGTTGCAATAGTTCAACTGCGTTTAAATGGTCCATTGGAACACATTGAGGCCAATCGATAATTAACACATGCATATCAGGTTGTAAAATAATGTTATACTCACTTAAATCGCCATGTATGACATGAGCTTTAAGGTATGCTTTACGTATATTTCGCAAAATTTCTTTAAGAACACGCTGTGGATTAGCAATTTTCCGCCACTTTGACAACTCGCCACCTTCAATTATGCCCATCACAATGGCATGCCTATTATAACTCAAAGGCTCAGGAACAGACACTTTATTTTTGTAAACCAACTGAAGAGCCTTAAACTCTCGCTCAGCAGCAAGATGCGACTGAAAAAGCCAAGAGGAATGCTCTCGTATATAACCCCGCTTCCGACGAGTCTGCCTAAAACTTACACGACCAAGCCTATGAAACTTTACAGCAACCGTCTCACCCGCAGGACTTAACGCAGCATAAACATCTGCCTCTTTACCCACACCAATAGTTTGCCCAAAAGACAAAACAGCCCCAGACTTTACAAAAGCATTAATAGCTAAACAATCATAACCCGCATAATTCAAAGTATGCCCAACATACGCCCCTTTACTATGATAAATTAAACCCAGCTTGTTTAACTTGTTAAGAACAAAATCAACTCTATCAATAGGCACTTTAGCATATTTTTGAATTTGCTCTCTTGGAACAAACTCACGCTTACACATAGCAGCTTCAATAATATTTAAAATACGAAAATCTTCAACTGATAATTTACGAAAAATCTGCACCACAAGATCAGCACTTGACATAAACTAATGTTAACAATTAGCCATTATTAAGCACTCACCTAAAAAACAACACACAAAACTCGACAAAACAAACACTCCAACAAATTCTACACAAACATACCATTCTAAAATAAACTTCTTACAAACCTAAAATCACTTCTTTTTTGTCATTCTATGGACGTTTTTTGCCTAAAATGGTCTTGTAATTTCATCGTTTACGTTAAAAACGACATATTTGGGACAAAGTTATGCAAGAAGTCTATAAAAAAACGAGAAACCGCAGCAGATAAATCCGCTTATCTTAAT
>JAIRJY010000088.1 GCA_031260365.1 Nitrososphaerota archaeon
ATAGTTTTCCAGCCTAAAATGTTGCGTGCTGTACTGGCTATGTTTTGTGCTTCTTGCAGATTGTATTTTATCCAGTTTTTTGTGACACGTGTTTGGTAAACGTAAAGTCTTAAGAATGATTGGATGCCGAGGTTGAATTCTTCGATTTTTTCAGGTGCAATGACATTGTTTATAAATTTGTCAATTAAGTTTTTACAACGAGTTGTTTCTACTACTAAACCATAAGCATAACGAATAGCATTTGAGTTAGTTTCGTTTAATTGTTTAATTGTTTTTATTAACGCAATGCGTTCGCTTAAGCGTTGCATTTCAATCCAACTTAGCGTTTCAATAGCAATTGTCCAAGCATTCTTTAACACTATAAATTCACAGTTTACATTGAACACAATCTGCCTAATTAAGACTTAAAAAATGAATTAAAAAATTACATGGTCACATACGTGGTTGCTTATGAAAAAGTCACTCGCGTATTGTAAATGTGGGTTAATGTGCTTTTCATGTATAAGATAAAAATATCGAAGAACAAAAAAGGCAAAGAGATAGAAAAATAACATCTTGACAATTATGGATCTTTGTAATTGAATCATTCATAAATAGCTTTGTATTTGGTAAGGTAAAGCTTTTAGTCGGTTGATGTTATAAAAAAGACTCAGGAACAGAAAAGTGAATGGTACAGAATAGAACCTTAGAGTCATTCTTTGTAGAAGAGAACACACAAGTAGTACCACAATCAGTTAAAGTAGCGCAAGCTGAAAAGGAACCTAAACCTCAAACAACATCAGAAGAGAAAATTGTTGAAGAAAAAACTGTTAAGTCAACAGTAAAAAAAGAAATAAGAACACATGTTTTACCGCCAATCGCTCCCTTTGACCTTCCACCGTCTTATGTTGTCTCTGCAGCTTATGATGGTCGCCAACAAAAGGTAATTATAAAACTTTATGAACCGGAGTCGGGCGAATTATATTTTTGGTATGATAATAGAGGGCATATGCCTTACTGCTTAACCAATCTGTCAAAAGAAACTGTTTTACAGTTTGAGCGAATTATAAAACATAATGGATATGCTAACTGTGTAAATGAACAGAGATTCGATCCATTAGCCAATCAAGTCATTCAAGTAACAAAAATCGTTGCCAAAGATCCCCTAACAATCGGGGGCAGACCAAATGGTACGATAAGAGATATAATTCCAGAAGATCACCTGCAGGTATGTGGCTGTCAAATTCGAGATAGCAACACCAAAATTTGGGAGTCTAAAATCAAGTATTATCAGTCATACATTTATGATCAAAAAATTTTGCCTGGAATGATTTATCAAATAAAAGAGGGTAATCTGGAAGAGGCACCTGTTCATGTAGAAGTAGAGCAAGCACTTGGAAGAATACGTGAAATTTTCAGTGATGAAACGGTTGAAGACCAAGAGTTTGTTGAGATGTGGGCTAAGCTTTTGGAGTATCCGGCGCCTAAATTTCGTAGAGCAGCTATTGATATTGAAGTTTATTCGCCACTATCTAATCGCGTTCCTGATGCACGTGAAGGGTCCTTTCCAGTTATTGCGTGTTCGGTTTACAACTCTGATGGGGACAAAAAAGTTCTTGTTCTCAAAAGACGAGATCGTCCAAACGAGAAACTTGAACCACAGGTTGATATAGAAGTAGAGTTTTGTGACACTGAAGAAGAACTATTGCGTCAAGTTTTCAAAGTTTTAAACGAGTTTCCATTCATTTTAACGTTTAACGGCGATGATTTTGACCTTCGTTACTTAGTCCATCGAGCAGTAAATCTTGGGTTTACAAAAAAAGACATACCAATTGATGTTGGAAAACGTGTATGTCTAATAAAATATGGCATACACATAGATCTTTACAAGTTCTTCTTCAATCGCTCAATTCAAATCTACGCGTTCAGCAACCGCTACAAAGATGTCAGTCTTGGCGATGTAGGTACCGCGCTTTTAGGAATTGAAAAAATCCATTTAGACAAAGCCTTTGGTGACCTTACATATAGTGAACTCGCACGTTATTGCCTTCGTGATTCAGAAATTACCTACAAATTGACAAGTTTTGAAGATGACTCCGCTATGAAACTGATACTGGTACTTGCACGTATAAGCAGCATGCCAATGGAAGACGTTAGCCGCCAAGGAGTCAGCCGTTGGATACGCAATTTTATGCACCGTGAACACCGCAAACGTGGACTTTTAATTCCAAATACTGAAGACATTTTAACTAAGAAAGGCAAAACTAGTACAACAGCAGTGATTAAAGGTAAAAAATACAAAGGAGCAATCGTTGTCGAACCTACACAGGGTGTTCACTTCAATGTTGCAGTGATGGACTTCCCCAGTCTATATCCATCAATCATCAAAGTTTGGAATCTTGGTTATCAATCAATCGACTGCAATCATCCAGAATGCAGGAGTCGAATGATTCCAGATACAACTCATTGGGTTTGCACAAAAAAACGAGCACTCGAAAGTTTACTAATTGGTTCACTTAGGGATTTGCGCGTAAAATGGTATAAAAACCGTGCTAAAGATAAAACAGTATCACCTGAACTGCGAAATTGGTACAATATAGTACAAGGAGCACTTAAAGTCATTTTAAATGCTAGTTACGGCGTTTTTGGGGCAGACAGTTTTGATCTTTATTGTCCACCAGTTGCTGAAGCAACAGCTGCGATTGGACGCTATAGCATCACACAAATCCTTGAACACGCTGAAGCTACAGGCGTAAAAGTACTCTATGGGGACACAGATAGTTTATTTCTTAAAAATCCATCTAAAGAACAAATTGAAGAAGTATCGCAGTGGACAGAGAAAAATTTGAACATGAACATTGATGTTGATAAAGTTTATAGATACGCCGTTTTTAGTGCGCGTAAAAAAAATTATTTAGGAGTTTTAGAAGATGGCACAGTTGATGTAAAAGGCTTAACAGGTAAAAAGAAACATATTCCAATTTTTATCAAAGACGCGTTTAACCAAATGAAAGAACGTCTTGCAAAAGTTAAAACACCAATTGAGTTTGAAAGTGCAAAAAAAGACATATCAAACATTGTTAAAGACAGATATATGCGATTAAAACGGCGTGAATGGACTGATAACGCAGAACTTGCATTTCATGTTGTATTAGGTGATGATCTTAGTAAGTATACAAAAACGACCCCGCAACACGTAAAAGCGGCAGTTCTTTTACAGAAAAGCGGAAAAGAATTACGAGCAGGTGATCTGATAAGTTTTGTAAAAGTCAACAGCAACAAGGAGCGCGTAAAACCTGTCGAGTTGACTTATAAAAACGAAATTGACACTGACAAATACATAGCATATCTGCAGTCAACTTTTGACCAAGTATTAGACGCGTTAGGGCTAAACTTTGATGAAATTATTGGCTTGACAAAATTAGCTCAATTTTTTATTTAGATAAAAAAAGAAATGCAAGAGTAGATAAATGCAGCCAGTGTAAATACTGCAATTATTGCTGAGATTATCATTACTATTTTTCGTTCAGTTAGTGGACGATGATAAGTTATAGCTGTAACTAAACTACGTTTATGATCAGATTCAAGTTTATTATCTTTGAAGTTGATTAGTGCTTTTTTACGAGTAACGAAAACTGTTAACAGAATTAGAGAAGAATTGAAAATATAAGGTATCATTGAAACTAGCAGACCAATTTTCACATCAGCAATAATAGCAAAAGCCGCAATAGACATGCCAATTGCAAAACTTCCAGAGTTACCTACAAATATTTTTCCTTGCAGGTTTAGCATTGTGAGGATTAACCAGAAAATTATTGGACCAACCATTAACAAATAATGATATGATGTTAATGCGGAAATGCTCATTAAACCTATAAACACTATTACGGGACAAATAGTTTCAAGACCGTTAAATCCACCAAGCATGTTAACTGCATTGGTTACGATCATTACGATCAAAGGAATTATTATGTAGAAGTACCAAACGCCGAAGTCAACAAAACCAATAAAAGGTAAAGTGATTGATGTACGGGCGTTCATAGCTATTGCAAAATAAATCAGAGGTAACGCAGCAATTAATGGCATAAATGCTTTGTATCGCCATTTAATATCCATCCAATCATCAAGTAATCCCATAAATCCGCCGAAAAGAACACAGACTGCAAGAGTTAAAGGTGCAGAAATACCAGATGGAAATAAAGTATTTTCACTAATAAAGTAAAGTACAAAAAGGTAGACGGTTGTAAATAAGACGTATAATACGCCTAAACCGTTTGGAACCAAGGGTTTTCCATTTTTATGTTGATCAGGAACTTGGGGAAACACTGTAGATGTCACCTAACGTTATCAATTAGGGTTTTTAGTTAGCCGCGTTGTATGCATCCCAATCTATTGAATAGAGACCAACTAAAGGTACTATAGTTGAGCCATATGGATTTAATGCAATTTCTGCACCATTGCCTGAAAGGTATTCAAGTTTGAAGTAGTCCAAATTTACTGATTCGCCATAAAGCGGTTCAACAAGACCATAAGTACTCATAGAGAACTCGTTTTCAATATCAGCTAACAATTTGTATATCACAGAGTCCTTTCCTTGTTCGTTCCATACCCATTGGTCAAGTGTATACCCAAAATCATTTCGACCTGCCCATGCATTGTCAGCATCCATAAAGCCTTCTTGAATTAGGCGATCTTTTGCACCTCCAGATATGTCAGCCATCCACGCCCATTTGCCTTCATCACCGAAACCCCATGCTCCTGACTTGTAATTGCCATACTCATCTTGGTAAACTATCAGAACCGTGAAAACTAGGATATGTCGTACATTCTTTTGACCGTAAGTAGACAGCATTTTTAAGGATGATTTTTCGTCAGCCATATATATGAAGCCCAAGTTTTCTATTTGCGTACTGTTAATTGTAGCATTATCAGCAAGAGTAGTTACATTACCACTAACACTTAACCAATAACCGTAGTCCCACCACGCAACAACTACATCAGTCGATTTTAGCTCAGAATTGACATAATTTAGCATATTTAACCATTGAGGCATCGGCTCGCTTGGAATTATCGGAAGTGCTGCAGAACTGATGGATGTAGGCGCATATGCTCCTGCAACGGCTCTGGGCATACCGCCTGTTTGCGGGGTAAAAGCAAATTGGGTCATAAGCAGAATAAATATGAACAGTATTCCAAGACCACTATATTCTTTACTAACGCGTAACAGTTTTCGCTGTGCCTTTGCAGCAGCATTTGGTGTTTCTTTAAACATAGCCATAAAGGGTTTTAACATTCCAACTATGCCTATACCAACAAATAAACCAAATGCGGGTGCAAAAATCACAAGTAAACGCACCATTGAGGCACCAAAGTAAAGCCCAGTTATACCAAAGAGAAGCAGGAATACGTTACGGTTAGTTGGATTTTTCAGTACAAAATATAACCCAGTTAGGAAAAATATGGCACTTATGCCAAGTTCCATATAGAGATTACCCCATGCGGTGATCTTGTGTTCAGCTACTGATGCAATTAACGGGGTGCTTGCACGAATAGATGGATTAATAACTGTAATGAATTTTCCAGCAATTTCTCCAACATATCCAGAGTATGCTAGTGGAATAATGCTAACAAGCATTACAATAATCACTGCTACAGTTGCGAGTGTTAGAGTTTTTACTGAAACTTTGTTACGTGCGAATTCATTAATCAGCATTATAATGAAGACACCTATAACTGCGAGTATCGGCGCAGTTGTTAGATAAGAATAGCCAATCTGAGGAAATTGGATCGCTATAAGCAAGCTTAAACCCATGGCTATACCATAACTAGTTAGTAATCGTTTGTCAGACCGTTTTAACACTACAAGTATAAACGCGAAAAGTGCTGTTAAACCTAAGACGTAATACGCTGCACCCCAACCAGTGATGAAATACGCTAAAGATAAGGCTGCACCGATAGAGTATATTAAACTACCACGTAGAGAATGTTTCGGATCTATTGACCGTAGGAAAAACAGTATAAAGAATAGTAAACCAATCATTCCAGGGAGTTCAGTGTCAAAAAACCCAAGAGAGCTTCTTTGCAAAAATGATGGAGCTAATGCCAGTGAAAGTGCTGCAAATAAGCCAACTGCTCGTCCGCCCACATCTTTCCCGATGAAATAAAGAATTAAACATGACAGAGTTCCTAAAACTACAGTTAACACTGAACAAAACGCCATTAAATCAACATTAATACCTAAAAAGCTAATGGCAGTATATAACGCAGCTGCAGTCATAGGCAACGCTGGAAGAGATCTCGACATATCAAGACCCTGAGGATACCATTGCTGGTAATTGACCCAGTGACCAGTGTATGGTGAGAACAAACCGTTATCCACCATATAGCTAGTAAGACTGAATTGGTAATAGGGATCAAACTCATTTAAGTGAATTTGACCTGTCGGTATTTCCCAGCGCATAGGTAAAATACGAACAGAAAATGCAACGAATAGTATCAAAATTAGCGCTGAAACTACAAGTATTGTTGAATGATTAACTTTAAAGCGTTTTCTTAAAGATTCCAGACCATTAGTTTGACCTTTAGACACAAATTCCCCTCACGTATAGTCATCTTTTGTTAGATTGTTTTGAGTATATCACTTATGTGGTTTATTTATGGCTTTCCAAAAACAACCGCTCTATGTGTTATTTAACGGCTTAACTATATGACATATGACCCATGGGCTGTATCTACACAATTTTCTTAACCTAAGCACTCGCTCCAACCATATGAAAACGGGTACTAAACGATTCTGAGAAGTTCTTCCAAAAAGCAGCCAATTAAAACCCCATGAAGTTTTACAAACAAAACCAGATTCAGGCAAATCCTGTAGAACGCCTTTAAAAGAGTGTAAATACGGTTTGCCTTTCAACCCTTTTAATTTTCCTTTAAAACTTGATTTATTACCAAAAGACAAAACACAGCTTGAACCAAACTTTAACACACGACTACAATCATTTAAAGCAACATTAAGTTCAGGAACGTAATCTAACACTTCAATCATAAATACGGCATCAAAAACATCACTTTTAAAAGGCAAATACCGTGCATCTGCTGCTACAACACAAGTTTGCTTTGTTCGCTGTCTATGTCGTTTAAGTGAAGTCACATCAATATCAACGCCTACAACAGCAACAGCTGTTTTAGCGTTTAATGCAAAAAGAGAGATTCTGCCAGACTCTGCACCCACATCAAGAACGAGCCGCGTTTTAGAGAAGTCAACTTCTTTACTTATGAAATCCGTTTCCACTGCTGTCAAATATTTACCCATACGAGTTTTTTCGGCTAGTTCCCAATGAGTTTCGTGGATAAAAGCATCAGCAGCAGTGGTGTCAGAAATACTTGTTTTTTTCATAAAACTATAATCACCAAAATTATTTGTTTACTGGTTTTACTTCAATATTTAATGGCAAAAATGACAGTTTTCTATCACATTTTGGACAAGTACAGTCATATTGCTGAATGATTTCATCAGGAGAAATAAAGTCGACTCCTTCATACAAAACGTAACTGCAATTATGGCAGATAACACGTTGTGGCATTCTTAACCTCAAGTAATAATTAGTTGTGGTTATAATATTTATTAATTGTCTAAAACAGGGTTTTGGGATAAATACTAGACTTGTTCGGAAATTAAGTGTTTTTAAATAGTTCTACTGTGTGATAAGAGTGTATGGTGTAATGTGTTGTGGGGAAATATGAAAAAGCAGTGGGGTTAAAGGATTCTGAGTTCAAGTTGTTGATGGGTGTTACTAAGGTAACTGCAAAAGAAATGATTGTGTTGCTTGAAGAAGCAATATTTGGCTAAACATTGTCGAAGGGGGCGTCATTCAAAGTTGTCAGTTGAAGATATGTTAACTATGGCGTTTGAGTATTGGCGTCAGTATCCGACGTTTTTTGAGTTGGGTTTTGAATATGGTGTTGCAAA
>JAIRJY010000046.1 GCA_031260365.1 Nitrososphaerota archaeon
AAGTTCTATCGTTCAATTGGTCAGGTTAATGGTGAAACAATTAAACACTACATTGAGCAGTCCAAGCACCAACGTTAGGAATCTGGAGATACCGCAACCGTAAGGTTGCGGTAATTCATTTTTCAACTTTGAGTGGTAAAGAGAACAAATGAAGTTATGAACGTATGTATAGATGTGTGTGTTTGTTTCTATCTTTGTTGATATTTTTTGTTTGATGTCATATTGTGCTTTTTATCTGTTACTCGTAATCTTCTTTGAGTATGTCTTGATTGATCCACCAGGCTTTCTTTTTACCTGAGCGTTCGCCACCACAGTAGTCAATTATGGGTTTACCATATTTTTTTTGGGATATCTGCTGAATTTTTTGTAACCTGTTTAAAATTAGCCAGCGATTACTTTTTAGGTATTCAGCTAGTTCTGGTGTGGTTGCACCTTTGTAGTGCATTAGGTAATCAACAATTTTGTGGTCTGTTTCATCCATACAGAAATTGTGCGGGTTAACTTTGTTGTGTTCAAAGGTTAATAGTTCCAGATCGGTAAGATATTTTCTTACCAGTTCAAGTTCCCTTTCAAGTTTGTTTATTCGTTCCTCAAAAGCTAAAAGTTTGTCAGGTCTAGGTGTTTTTTGCAGTTTTTCACTGATAGCTTCACGGATAAAGTTACTTCGATCACCTTCTGGAATACGTAATATCATTTCTTCGTAGATATCATCAGTAACTTTAACTGTTATTACTCGACTATCGCTCACTTAAACATCACCAGATTTACTAAAGTAATGCCAATTTACCTATTTCATATTTTCCATATTGTGTTCTAAGATTTCAACAACCTTTGGCAAACAAATCACATGGGTTCATTTGAAAAATCTTGTAGATTATGTAAAATATGAAGCTATGTAATTGTTATCAACATGAAAATAAAAGACTTTACTGTGTGATGTGTAGGTCATTATGTTTTAGCATCTTTAGTGATTAGCTGAATTCAAAGAACTTTTTTACATTCACCCTTTAAAGTGTAGTACTCTGTTGATGAGGTGAAATTATATATTCCTTACGCGACGTCTGTAAGACACATAATAGAACATGTAATTCTTTATTATTCGTAATAGCAATTTGTGAGACTTTCTAGAGTTGATGCCTAAAAGCATTGTTTCCAATATATTCAACTTATCTGTTGACAAACTCGTTTTTCTACACATACTCAAAAACGGATACATGTTAAATTATCTGTATATTGTTTAACCTTCTTACAATTTGTGATTTCATGACAAGAAGTTTAATACTTGTTTCATGACGTAGTTCAAAGTAGATTTCAATACGAATTACGTTTGAATAGACATAACTGAGCAGTATCTTACCAGAAAACTCTTAACTTTAAACGATTATTGATGGAACATGAATATTACTGATAATATGCGAAACAGAGTTTCTCGTGAGGCAGCTACACTGCTTTATTTTGGTGCTGAAAAAGAATACAAACAAGCTAAACTTAAGGCTGCTAAAACTTTTGGTACTCATTTTTTGCCTACTAACCTTGAAATTGCTCTAGAGCTTGATAAAATAGCTGAAGAAAAAGAAGGTTCGGCAAAAAAGGAACGTCTTATTTTAATGCGACAAGAAGCACTAAAAATCATGAAATTTTTAGATGTATATCGCCCATTACTAATAGGTAGCGTGTGGCGTGGTACCGCAAGAGTTAGTAGTGATATCGACATAATTGTTTACACTGATTTGCCTGAGCAAATTCTTAAACTTTTAAAAATCTTCAATGTGGACGTACAGCGGTCATGTTGGACTAGCGTTAACAAGCAAGGCGTAACATACATGTCTTATCATATTTACGCTGAAACTGAGATAAAAATCAGTTTAGAAATTGTTGTTCGAGGTTCAGATGAAGCAGGAAAACCCAAAAAATGTGAAACATTCGGAGATGAACTCAAAGGTTTAAAAACTATTGAACTTGAAAAACTGCTTAAAGAAAATCCAACAAAACAATTTTTGCCTTAATATTTTAGGTAAAAATGCGTTAAATTGTTAAAAAACTCTAATAACCTTCAGTGCGATATTTTTTAAAAATTGTCTTAATGGCGAGTTTAGTTGAAAATTTCCGAGTTATCTGTGCCGCAACCTGTAAAAGATGTTCTTGACAGTTTGGGGATCAAAGAGTTATTTCCACCTCAAGTTGATACTATACAGGCAGGACTGTTTGAAGGTCAAAATATCGTGTTAGCTAGTCCAACGGCGTCAGGGAAAACGTTAATTGCTGAACTGGCTAGCATGAAGCACGTGTTGGAAAATCATGGAAAAGTGGTTTACCTTTCGCCATTGCGGGCACTTGCTAGTGAGAAATATGATGAATTTAAAAAATATACCCAAATAGTCAAGGCTGATGGTAGCAACGTTTCTGTTGGTATTAGTACAGGTGATTTTGATGACGCAGCTAATTGGATGGAAAAATTTGATATAGTTATTACTACTAATGAGAAAGCGGATTCTTTGCTTAGGCATCGTGCAAAGTGGTTGGATGATATTTCTCTAGTGATTGCTGATGAAGTGCATCTGCTAAATGAGGCTGAGCGTGGTCCAACATTAGAGATTGTATTGGCAAGACTTATGCAGATTAATCCGTGTATTCAAATTTTAGCGTTAAGTGCAACAATTACTAACGTTGATGAAATTGCTGGATGGTTGAATTCTAAATATATTGTTACTGAATGGCGACCAATTGACCTAAGAGAGGGTGTTGTGTTTCAAGATGAAATTCAGTACAAAGACGGCGGTTCAAAGAAGATAAGTCAGGAAACACGTTTCACGTGTGTTAATCTTGTTTTAGATACTCTTAAAAATGGTGGACAAGCATTAGTTTTTGCTTCTACAAGGAAAAACGCGGTTTCAGCCGCTAAAACTCTTGCCGGTAATATGAATAAAACAATTCCTAAAACGAGATCTGTTCTCATTAAACATGCCATGGAACAGGCAAATAAGGAATTATTGGAAAACGAAGCGTATAAAATTGAAGAAGCAGGAGAAAAAACTCAAATTAGTGACGAGTTAGCTGAGATGATTCGTTGCGGAGTTGCTTATCATCATGCAGGATTGTCGGGAGCTCAGCGTAAAATTATTGAAGACGCTTTTAAGGAGCGCAAACTTAAAGTTTTAACTGCCACACCAACATTGGCTTGGGGTGTTAACTTGCCAGCGCGCATGGTAATTATTCAGGATTATCGTCGTTTTGAAGCTGGTTACGGTAATTATCCTATTCCTGTGTTGGATTATAAACAAATGGCTGGTAGGGCGGGTAGACCTAAATATGACAAGTTTGGAGAATCGGTAATTATCGCTAAAACTCAAGATGAAGCAGACTATTTAATGGAAGGTTACGTGTTAGCTAAAACTGAGCGTATTTGGTCAAGGTTGGCTGTGGAGAAAATTATGCGTGGTCATGTATTGGCAACTGTCGCGTCAGATTATGTGCATTCAACGGAGGGCATTTTTGAGTTTTTTAGAAAAACATTCTATGCTTATCAATATGATGTTGAAGCCATTAAGGGCATCATTGCAAGAATTCTCAAATATTTATTTGACGAACAAATGATAGCCGTAGATTGTCGAGATATTTATGCAACTAAATTTGGAAAACGTGTAAGTGAGTTATACATAGATCCCGTGTCAGCAGTGATTATGCGGGAAGCACTTACAAAAAAACAGGATTACATAACCGAGTTTAGTTTATTGCACATGATTGCTCATACCCCTGACATGGGACCAGTTATGCGACCATACGCCAGAGAAATTGATGTGTTAAACCTTCAATTGGAAAGGTATCAAAAAGAACTGCTAATTAACCCGCCAAACGAGTGGGGAAATCATATTGGTTATGAAACCTTCCTCGGTGAGATTAAAACTGCCATAGTTATGGAAAATTGGATAGAAGAGATTGCTGAAGATCAGCTTATCACAAAATTCGGAATACAACCCGGTGATTTATACAGAATAATAGAAAACGCAAAATGGTTACTTCATGCAACTCACGAACTATCTCCGATTGTAGGCGCAAATAAAGAAATAAAAACTCTCATAAACGAGCTTGAGGAACGTGTATCTAAAGGAATAAAACGTGAATTGTTACCTATTGTGCGACTGGAGGGTATTGGTAGAGCGCGTGGTAGAATAATTTATAATGCCGGCTATAAGACCATTGAGGGACTCAAGGGGGCATCACTTGAAGAGTTAACTCATTTAGTGGGTCCACGTATAGCTATAAAAATCAAAGAACAAGTGGGTGGGTTTGTTGAAAAAGATTCATTGGACAATTTGGATAAAGAACCACAATTGGTGTTCAAACAAAAAACTCTGTTTTAAACATGGATAGTTTTTTTACTTGCGCTGTTGGTGTGTCAAAATGGGTTTGAAGGCGTTTAATCTATTGTTTCAATTGTGTATATGTCCTCCGCGGAATATTATAAGAAAGATTAAATGTTAATGTTTTACCAAATTAGTTATTTAAGAAAACAATTTGTTATGTCGTGAAAAAATGAGAACAACCATTGCTTTGTTTAACAAGAAAGGTAACTCCGCGGTATCAACAGTTATAGATACGTTGAAAAACACGCAACGAAATCAAACTATGAACTTCGTTGTCGCTAGCCCTGAAAAAATGGTTTCTAATAAAAGCCTAGAAATGTTAAGCAGACAGTGTATTAACTCATCGGTGATTATTGGTTGTTCTTTCACTGATGATACAAAAAAAGCATACAGTTTCCTACAACTAGATAATACCATGACTGTTTTTGAAGGCGAGATCTATACACCAATAATCAAAGAGACTTTTACACAAGAAACGACAAAAAATTTTTTCCAGAATAAAACACAACTGCATACACTCATAGAAAAAAACGAGGGCAACTACTCGGCATTTATACTAAAAAAAGAAGAGATAGCTGTAGTCAGAGATTTAATTGGTACTCAACCGCTCTACTATGGCGAAAACAAAGATCTGGCAGCTTTTGCATCAAATCGAAAAACTCTTTGGCAGTTGAACATAAATGAAGTATTGACTTTTCCGCCAGGTAATTTATGTTTACTCACTAGTGCCGGTTTTCAGTTTAAACCAGTTAAAAGTTTCATCTATGAAGAGCCCATACGAATTTCTATGGATGATGCCGTATGGAAGATACAGAAATTTTTGGAGCAAGCTATTGAAACACGAGTTGCAGGATTTAAAGCGGTGGCAGTTGCATTTTCAGGTGGGTTAGATAGCAGTTTAATTGCATATATGATAAGTAAGTGTGGGATTAAAGTTGATTTGATTCATGTTAGTCTCGAAAATGAGACCGAAATAGAAACAGCATTTGAGGCTTCAGAAAAACTTGGTTTGCCTATGCAAGTACACCTGTTCAAAGAGTCAGATGTAGAAAAAACTCTTCCTCAGATTGTAGACTTGATTGAAGAGACTGATCTTGTTAAAACAGCTATTGGTGTGCCTGTTTATTGGTTGGCACAGAAAACTCGAGAAGCAGGTTACCAGATTTTGTTTGCTGGACAGGGCGCAGACGAATTATTTGGGGGCTATCAACGTTATGTTACTGAATATTGTAAGGATGGAAGCGAAAAAGTCAGACAAACAATGTTTAATGACGTAAAAAGAATTCATGAGAATAATTTGGAACGGGACAAGAAAATCTGTATTGCTACAGATGTAGACCTGCGGATGCCTTTTTGTAGTTTTGACTTAGCAGAGTTCGCGTTGAGTTTACCTGTTGATTTAAAATTTGAACAGAAACAAGACTCGCTTCGAAAACTGGTATTACGTAAGGTTGCATTGAATTTAGGTTTGCCGGAATCAATTGCTAATAAACCTAAAAAGGCAATCCAGTATTCCACAGGCATTAATAACGCAATAAAACGTATTGCACAAAAAAATGGTCAAACAGTTAACGAATACGTAACAGACCTTTTTAAAAGAAAATATTAAAACTACAAAAACTATCCATTTCCTAAAAAACGATGATAAAAAGGGATTAACTCTCGATAAAGAGAGTACTTTCAATTGGTTTAAAAATTTTGCAAATGCGCTTATTCAATAATTTGAATTGCGCCTTCAGGGCATTGCGCTTCACATGCTCTGCAAACGAGACATTCTTCAGCTTTAACTGGAACAGCCTTACCGTCTTTGGTTTCATAAACCATTACAGGACAAGTGTTTACGCAAGTTTCACAGCCATTGCATTTTGGGTCAATAATGATTTTTACCATTTTGATATCCTCTATTGTTTTTTTGAATACCTGATTTTGTAAAATAAAAGGATTTAGGTGCTTTAACGCGTTTTTTACATATACGTAAAAGCTACATTTTGATGTAGGATTAACTTGAATTTTGGAAGATATGTGTTGTTTGTTATGCAGTATAGTAAATTTTGGAAAACTACCCTATAGGGTATAAGTCAATGGGTGCGCTTTTGTGCAGTTTAGAGAAACTTTTAAATTCACTTTTTTTTAACCTACTGCAATTGATAGTCTAAAAAACAGAACTCTGGTTTTGGAAAGTAACTTATAACTACATATGTGGTTTGAAAGATCGATTATTATGCATAAACTCATGGTCGTTTGGTCATAAATTTTTGATTCTTTAAAAAAAAGAATTACCATTTTGCTTAACTTAGGACATGACTTTAAACACCGTATCAATGTTTGATACACTGCAAAGAGTAGTATACAAATACTGAACACCAACATTATTCAGTTAATCAACTATAACGGTTTCACCTTATGTCATAAATGATTTTGATTATTGCTAACTTTTGTAAGGCATATGTCCCGTAGATGTTAACAGCTCAAAAAACATTAATGATTATAAACTGCGTAAGTAAGCAGTTACTTCTAATAAATTTCGCCTTCATGGAAGTAATAGTTTTCTTCTTTCTTTAAACCAAACCCTCGCACGCCTTCTCGTTTAAGTTTGTGTTCTAACTCTTTAGCTTGCTCTT
>JAIRJY010000192.1 GCA_031260365.1 Nitrososphaerota archaeon
ACAATATGTTTACAACAAGAGCTAAATAAACCTGACTTAAACAAAACATCAATTTGTTTTTTTACTGCAACATTACTTGAGGAATAAAAAATAAATAATGAAAATTACTGTTTGTTTAAAGCTCTTTCAAGTGCTTTAGAAACGTTTTGCTTGCCCATAGCTAAAATGTATGGTCCTAAACGTGGACCTTGAGGTGCCCCCAACAGAATTGAATAGAGTATTTTAAAGAAGTCACTAGGTTTTAATCCATTGTTTTTAGCGGCGTTGAAAATAACGTTTTGGATTTTATCAGGATCATCGGCAGTAAACAAGTTTTTGAGTAAATCAAAAGTAGCTTGTTTAGCTTCTGGGTTTAACACAACAACGGTTTCTTTGATTTCTTCAAAGTCACGTGACCAGTTTTTTGCATATTCTATACGTTGAATTAAATTAGTATCATCAATTTTTTGGTTTTTTTGTAAGTAACCATATGTTTGAAGTTTTTCAGTGATGTAATCGTTTAAACAATCTATAGGAGCCATTTTGACCAGAAACGCCAATAAATTGTATGGCACATGAATACTTGGTTTTTCAGGCGGTTTCATTAACCAGCAGTACTGGTATAAGCCCTTTAGGCGCATAGTTTCTTTTTGATTTAAAAGTTGTTTTTTATCGAAATAAACATCTTCAAGCACATCAAATTCATTCATATACAAAGGAATGTCAGAAACATCTATACTGCGAGTCCCGACAAACCGTTTAAGCATCAATAATAATATAGATTGTGGAGAACCATAATTGAACCAGACTTGTGGTGTGAACACGTTCCCAGCTGATTTAGAAATTTTTTTTCCACCTTTATCAAGAAACATTTCATATTTTGCGTGACTTGGCGGCTCAAACGTTAACACTTCGCGGCTAATACGATCGTTGATACGAACAGAGTCAGCGATGTCTTTGCCATAGGCTTCAAAGCGTATATCTAGAGCACGCCATCGGGCAGCAAACTCGCTTTTCCAGGTTAATTTACCATTACCGCTTTTAATGTCTAGTTCACCTTTGTGACCACATCCAGTAATCATTTTACTTTTTATTTCAAGTCCGTCACATTTATAGAGGATTTTATCAGTTTTGTTATCAAAATTATAGACTTTTGTGGTATATAGATGACCACATTTTTCACATATTGCGAAATAAGGTAGAACTTCAGTATAAGTTTCTTGACCCACTTCTTCTTTGACTATTTGACCGACTTTTTGTGCGTTAGATAGTATATTTCGGATTTCTTTAAGCAGTAAACCCTTTTTGTATACTTCGTTTGCAGAATAATATTTGTATTGAATCCCACATTTATCTAGTGCATCAAGCAGTAAACTGCTCATGTGTTTACCATAACTTTCATGGCAACTAAAAGGATCTGGAATGTTTGAAACGGGATATCCAACGTATTTCGCTAATCCAACATTAGTAAGACCAGCTGGAACTTTTCTTAAACCGTCTTGATCATCACAATAAGCAATAAGTTCAGAATTGTAACCCAAATTTTTTAAAGCTGCTGATACAGCATTAGAACGTGCAGCATCTCCTAAACTTCCAATGTGAGGAAAACCAGAAGCACCCAACCCCATTTCTGTTCTAAGTAAACTCATATCTCGACCCAGTTGTTTTTCGCGCTCAATAATTTTCTGAGCCATCATATCATACCATGTTCCGTGACCAATAGTTGTGCTGGTTGTTTCTTCAATCAATTTTTTTCTACCATCTACACAATATCTGTGCATAGTTATAAAAAAACGTTTTATTCCATTTTGCCAGTTGAACATTTTTTTAGATAATATAAAATCCTAAAAATCAATTAAGAAACATTCAACGTAGATTTCAAAGCTATTGATATTTTCCAAGAATAAGCGAGTACATAATAAAACGGTTCTCACCATGAAATATTAGATTTCTTGTATAATCTAAAGCACTTGTTATTTTGTCGTTCTAAGGAGTTTTTGCCAAATGACCTTTTGTAAAATTCAGTTTACGCTAAGAACTACCTTTGGAAACAAGTTATGCAAAAAGTCTATTGCAGAAAGTACAACTAATTTTTGTTTAATTTCACCCATAGATCAAGTTGGGTAGGTTAATCAGTTTTTTAACCTCCGTGTGCAACTGGAATAATTACTACCTCATCATCATTGTAAAGTTGTGTGTCTAAACCGTTTAAAACACTAATTTCTCTGCCATTAACAAGAATTAAAACATTATTTTTTATAGAACCAACTGCTTGATAAAGAATAACAGTAGTTTTTATATCAGGTATGTCTAAAAGTATTTTTTGGATTAAGTTTTTAACAGAAAAAAGAGGCGAACAATGAATTATCATTGAAGATTTTCCGGCTGCATTACGTAGAGTACCAACAAATTTTACAGTTACAGACATCAACATCAATAATTCATTTGTTGAGAGATAAAATAAAGGTTGTTATAGAAGACATGCCGTGTAAAAAAGTTATTGTTGATATTTTTCCTGAGTTAGAGTTTCAACGAATTCCGTTGCTACATCAACTAAAGTATCAGCTTGTTTCATCACTACATCACTATTAATTTCTTCTACATGAGAAAGTGCTTCTACGGTACTTTCAAGCTCAATTAAAAATTTAAGTACTAAATCGTTAGTTTGAGGTTTTTTTATAAGCTCTTCCCTTAGAAGAACTTCAATAAATGCAGGTTCGCCCAAACTGTAATAAATTGCATTTCTGGCTTTTCGGATAGCTTCCAAAACAAGATTAGGTGCCATGTAAGGCATTTTTTTGGCTGCTTCCAACTCAGCTTTTGCTTCGCGAAGATACCTAAAAGCCCAACCTTTCCTATATTGATCCATCATGAAAGTTTTCCAACCAGCAACTAAGTTTATTCTTCATCCAGATTATCTGAGTCTACTTCAATTTCTGACCCAGCCTCTGACAGTGCTATAGTTCGTGTTATGTATCCTGCAACTTTGTTTCGAACACGTGTAGTTGTACCTACAGTCAGTGTGTCAACTAATTTTTTGTTTTCATCAAAGTTGCTTGAGAACTTGTTTGGAAAGCGTATCATGAGTTCTTTGCCGGTTCTCTTTATCTGTTCAGTTTTTACTTTTCCCAATGAAATTCCTCTGATTATCAACGTTTTATTGTGTCTCCAACGCTTATAAGCGTAGAAGTAATGCTCCAATAGAATAGAGACTTAATTTAAGTTTACGCCTTAATACTGAAATTCAAGGAAAAAATAGAGGACAAAGTAACTAAAAATTAGTAGTTCTTGGTCTTTACTATTTTTGGTGTTTAAGGGTTTTGTGGTTGTTTATTTTGAACCTTTTAGAAAGTTTTTTCCATACAAAAATTGGATCCGCAAAACATATTTAACAATACAACCTCAATTTTTAAACCAACTTTTAAACTCGCTAAAACCCGAAAAATTTTCGCACGCTACACTCATAACATACGCCACAATAACTCTAAAACCAAAAACAAACTACATATACACACTAACAAAACCTGATTTCTCCTAAAACACTAGCAAGAACTAAAATTTAATGTTAAAAAATTTTTCAGAGTTTTGAGCAACCTGTTCAGCAACATCTGGAACTGCCACATTTTTAATTTCAGAAATAGTTTCCAATACGGTTCTAATGTGGGAGGGTTTAGTTAATTGACCATTGAACGGTCGCTTTCGGTAAAGTACTGGACCATCGGTTTCAGTTAATAAATTAGTTATCGGTGTTTGTTTTACAATTTCACGGATATCACCAGAATAAACTACAGGGGGACCCTCAGAGATAAAGTAGCCTAAGTCTACTATTTTACTCAGCATATCTATTGTACTATTAAACCAGTGGAGTAACACTCGTTTCACAGAATACGACTGTAAAATTTCTACGATTTTATCTGTTGTACCACGCGAGTGAATAACAACAGGCAACTCGAGTTGTTCAGCGAGATGAAGCATTTTATCAAAAACAAATAATTGTTTTTCCCAACTGGTTTCATATTTGTAATCTAATCCAATTTCACCAATAGCCACAGGACGTTTTTTTTGGCTTTGCTGTAAAATGAAATCGATTGTTTCGTGTAATTCATCGTGTTTCAGAAAATTAACATTATAAGGCTGTATACCAAGTGCAGAATAAATTAGATTAGGATACTGTTCAGCTAATTTAACGTCATTTTTACAGGTTTTCAAATTTACTGAGCTAGTAATTAATGCAGATACGCCATTGGTGGTAGCATCAGCTATTACTTCAGATAAATGTCCGGTGTATTCTACCTCTGAAAGATGAATGTGTGCATCTATTATTTTCATTTTTGCCAATAACTTAGAATGTATAATCATTTTATAACTTTTCTTATTGACCATTAACTCTATCACTATAAATATGACTTAAAGAAGTAATCAACAAAAAAGGTTAAATATGGCTTTAATTAGAAAAAGAAGCGTTAGGTATGTCGTTATGACCGAACTAGAAATAGCTGTAGCACCCATGCATAGACTATGCAAGAAAGCGGGAGCAGATCGCGTAAGTGAAGCAGCCGCCAAAGAACTTGCAAAAGCACTCGAAGAAATAGGTGTGAAAGTCGCTAAAGAGGCGCTAGATTTTGCAATGCACGCAGGCAGAAAAACCATCAAATCTGAAGACATAGAGATCGCTGCCAGAAAAGTCATGGGTAAATAAATACGCTTTTAAATTAACCAAAAATTCTGTTTCCTCTTCTTTTTTTAGTTTTTCAGTTGACACTATTTTTTAGTGTTAGTATATAAAATATTTCGAGTCTTGTGTCACATGTTTCCTCACAAAAAAGACACAAGCGCGTTTTAGCTAAAGCGTTAAGAAAAACTGAAAACAAGTTTACCAGAAATCAGACATGCTTAACTGTTGAATTTGTTTCTTAGACTTAACTTTTCCAGTAGATAAATCTGGAGTACCCAAATCCAGTTGACCATAAACTCCATCATAACCTGGCGTAACGTTAAGCAAACCTTCACGGACTTTAACAATAGTCTCCGCAAGAGGCGTGTCAACCACAGACATCAAAGCGTTTAGAGGGGCATCAATAAGCACAGAATATTCATCACTAAATTTATCAATTAACGCATGGTATTTGCGCCAAACCACTTGGGCAGACGGCGAATCAACGCCCAAAACCGTAGAAATAATTTCGGACAATGGCAACAAATGCATAAAACCTGGAACACAGTCACGTTTAAAACCTATTGGTCTATCTGCTAATTCTTCAACACGTTGCTCAACACCTTTAGTTAGACGTTTTCTACAAACGGGGCAAGTATTCGTGAATTTCACTGCTTCATAAGGGGAAAATGAAACTTTGCAGTTACGATGACCTGTCCAGTGATATTTACCGTAAGCTGGGTCAGTTTCGATAGTGAATTTTAACTGTACAGCATCGTGATTTTTTATAGTATCTATTATTTGGTGATAAGTGAATTGCTTTAATTCGAATACATTAGCTTCTCTGCCGATACGCCAAGGCCAAAAACTGTGACAGTCACTGTTAGAAAGCAACGTGAACCGGTCGAGAGTACTTAAGCGCCAATTCATCTCAGGATCAGAAGAAAGTCCTGTTTCAAGTGCATAAATGTGCTTAGTCATGTCTTGATAACAGTCATCTATGCTGTCAAAACCACTAAATGCTCCAAATAAGCTAAACCAAGGAGTCCACACGTGAGCAGGAAAAACCATGTTCCAGTCTGAAACTGCCATAACTTCCTCAACTAACTGTGGGGCAGTCATATACAGGATTGGTCGTCCATCAGAAGTTAAATCACCAAAACAAGCCAGACGTTCATTAAGCTGTTCAACTGCTTCAACGCTTGGAGATAAAATAACGTGATGTATCTTTTTTGAACAACCTTTATAATCAAAAATTGTACAAACTTCTGTTGTAAGCATGAACCGTGTTTGAGAGTCGAGATTATCTGCAACTCTAAATAGACAGGTATCGGAATCAGGAACAAGTGTCTGTTTTATTTCTTTTAACCAGTCAGATTGAGTGAAGTCACCTGTACCGACCAGTGTTACACCTTTAATTTTTGAGTACCGTGCAATTTCAAGCAAATTCATTTGGCTACTTGTAGCTCGACTATAACGACCATGAATATGCAAATCAGCAATTACACGCATTAACTAAACATCCGCCCTTTAAGCATTTGAAATGTTTTAAGAGCAAAGAAAAGGTAGTAAAAAAGTGTTACTCATTAATTAAACCGCATTAAAGTTAAAAAAAGTCATAAATATTGTCACATGAAACAGTAATGATTCATATAGCAACATCATTATGTAGTTTTATTTCCACATTCAGGACAAAATTTACTATTTGATGGAATAGCTTTATCACACTTACAACAGGTTATAGTTCCTTTGGATAGAAACACTAGACTTGCTCCACAGGCTGAACAGAATTTGCTTGATGCACTCACTTTGTCATTGCAATTAGGGCAGATAACAAGAGTTGTTGCAGGTGTTGTAGGGAGTTGTGCCTGCTGGTTCATGATTTGAGGAATAATCACCATTCCTGCACCTAATGCTCCAGAACCACCATTTTTTCCAAGAGATTCTGCAGCACTTTTCATCGTTTCCATGCGCAATACTTCACTGGATGTGTTTTGTCCAGTTTTGAGCCAGAACAAACGTTCACGGTACTCAGGCGTTGTATCTAGACCTTCAAACTTTAGATCAGTTAATTCTATGCCCACACGTCTAAAATAGTCGATAAGTGCGTTTTTGACGATGATACTTGTTTCATTTAGTCGGGTAAACACTGTTATTAAATCATAGTTACTAAGTTCACCAATAATTTTTTCGTTTAAATAACCACGTAAGAAACTGTTAACTTGATCAGTTGTGTACGCACTTTGTCCACCTATAACTTCGTTAACAAATAGTGTAGCATCTTCAATTTTAAACCAGAATTGCCCATAAGTCTGCAAAGGAGCTAATTCAGTAGTTTGTGCTTTTGTTCCCCATTTACCAGCGAATATTTTAGTACTGATAAAAATAACAGATGCTTTAAATGGTTTATTTCCACCAAAACCTGCAAGTTTTGTCAATACTCCCGTGAGCATGGGTATGTTTAGTGTGGTTAACGTGTGTCTTCCCGGACCAAAAACATCGTATGCTTTGCCATCACGAAAAAACATTGCCATTTGAAATTCTTGAACAACTAATTGAGAACCCCACGTGACTTCTTCTACTGGGCATCTCCAAACTATCGCGTCTGCACCAGCATTTATCCATTCGATTACTTGCGGCATTATTGTATCGCTCCAATTATTACTTCAGTACGTTTATTGAACACAGTCTCAAAGGCTTCAAGTTTGTCTGTTACAATTTGAATTTGGTTTTTGAGGTTACTGTAGTCACCAGCTATAAGTTGAGCTTTAAAGGCATCAACAGTAACGATTAAATCGTTCACATATTCAATTAACTTTTCGTCAAACGTTATCATACAATCAAGGTTTTCTTCTTTAATTTTCACTATATCAAAGAAACCACTGTATCCATATATAGCGTGGTTTATTTTTTCAGTAATACGATCAAATTTTGCTGTTAATCGATCCATGTCAGTTAAAACAGCTAAACATCGTTGGTCTGTAATTTTTTGAAATACGCTACGAACACTATCTTTTAAAAGGGATAGTTTCAGAATTAAGTGATTGCGTACTAGTTTGTCTGATTCTCGTCGCAGCTCTTTTTCTTTGTACCCTTTAAAACCAGGTAATGCTGCGGCAATTCGTTCAGAAAGTCGCATTTGACTTTTTGCTTGTGCATACACATTTTTATTTTCGCTCATTTTCAAATTCCGACCTGTTTATTTCCGGTATAGGAAAAAGGTTACATAAAAAGGTTATTAAAACATTTAGAACCTCATTGGCGGTATATCGCCCTTTAATGCGCTACCAGTTGAGCCGTCAAGGATTATCTGATACAAGTTATTTTTATATTGATATTTGATAAACCATATAGGTGCGTGTAAATATACAATTTGTTTAAGCTTCAATGTAGTAGAGAATTCTAGAATACGGTCAATATCTTGTCGAAGTAGAAAACGGTGGTGATTTTCAATCTGCTGTTTGGATAATTCCAAAGCTTCATCTTTATCTATTTCACTGTTTAACACTTTAGCGGAACCCTCAATTTTTCGAAAATCGTATGGAATTTTTCCAGCTAGCGGCACGTTATATTCACGAGTAGGAAAAACTGTTGCTTTTCTAGCCAAAATAAGCCAGTTATACTCTTTTTCAATCTGTCCATCTTTCGTAACGGGTGGAGAAATACGGTCAAAAACACCAGTATAGTTAGTTGCTACAACAACAGATACAACCCAGAAGGGTAAATAAACAAGAGCGTTTTCAATAATTTTTGATTTTTTAGCTAAATCACTAGGTTTCATAAAGCCGCTACTCATCCAGTTTCGGACACAGCGTTCCATTTGAGTTTGGTCGTAATTGTTTAAAATTAAGGAGTGTTCAAAGTCAAAGGAGTGACCTGTTTGAATAACTGTGGTGAAGCCGCAGTATTTACAAGTGGCTATTATTTCTCCAGATTTGAAATCAACTGGAGCACTACAATGGGAACAAAGGATTTCTTTAGCCACGACAGACATGCCGTTAGATCACCAATGATTTTTCACGTTTTAAAATCTCTCTTGCAACTATGACACCTGACGCGGATGCTTGAATTAAACCCCGAGTCACACCTGCGCCATCACCAATAGTGAACATATTTTTGATTTTCGTTTCTAAAGAATCACCCAGCTGTAAATGGCTACTGTAGAATTTGACTTCAACCCCATAAAGTAGTGTGTCTCTTGAGTGAACACCAGGAGCAATCATGTCTATTGCTTGAAGAATTTCACGAATACCCACTAAGTAACGGTATGGTAAAACAAAACTTAGATCACCAGGTGTAGCGTTTTTAAGAGTTGGTTGAACAATGCTACGAGCTAAACGTTCAGGAGTACTACGCCTACCAGCTGTGAGATCGCCTAACCGTTGTACCATAACTCCACCACTAAGAAGATTTGATAAACGAGCAATATACTTCCCGTATGCTATGGGTTCTTTGAACGGTTCAGTAAATTTGGTACTAACAAGTATTGCAAAATTTGTATTGTTGGTTTTACTTTCTGCTTGACTACCACCGTTTACTGTTAAAACACCATCATAAGATTCCGTTGTTACTTCACCATAAGGTGAAACACAGAAAGTGCGAACCTGATCATCAAATTGTTTTGAATAATAGATCAGTTTGGGTTCATATAGAATTTTAGTTAGTTTTTCCATTGCAGAAGCTAAAACTTCAACTCGCACACCGATATCAACAGGGTTGTTTACAGTTTTTAAACCACGGTTTTGAGCTTCAGTTTGTAGCCATTCGGCTCCGCCTCTTCCAGGTGCAATAATTACATATTTAGCTAAGTATTTTTCGCCAGCTGTTGTTTCGACACCTTGCACAACATTATTTTCAATAATTAAACCTTTAACATCAGTTTTTGGTTTGAAAGTAATTCTGTTTTCTAAAGCATTAAACATGCGTTTTAAAACTTCAAGACATTTATCAGTACCCATGTGACGAACTTCTTGTTTTACAAGTTTTAAACCTGCAAGGGCAGCCTCTTTTTCTATCTTGTTTACCTCATCATTTTCTGTGCCATAAATAGCCTCACTTGCACCAAACTTAAGATAAATTTCATCACAGTATTTTACAAGATCAGCTAACTCTTTGTTTGAAACATACCCATTTAGCCAACCTCCAACTTCTGTTGATAACGTAAGCTTACCATCACTGTAAGCACCTGCGCCACCCCACCCGGATAGGATTGCACATGGTTCACAGTGTACACAATCAAGACCTCTTTTGGATGGGCATTTACGTTTATCAATTTCTTGACCTCTGTCTAAAATGAGAATAGTCAGTTCTGTTTTTTCTGTTAATTCTAAAGCTGAAAATATGCCTGCGGGGCCTGCGCCAACAACAATTACATCATATTTCAAAGAGTACCGCTCCGTGAAAACCAAATGGTAAATGCAATCAGTGGCATATATTTGTTAGCAAAAGACAAACAGTAAATCACGATTAAATCAACACAAAAAAACAGACACATACAAAGCTTAGATAAAATAGACAAAGAGTGCTCAAAATGTGAAAATAGTAACCAACCTACGACAAGTTTCTGCGTCAAATACGTATCAAACTTCAGAAGAGATACATTGGTCATATAACAGGCTTAACTCTACGCACTAGAAGATTAGTCAAATTATGAGAGGATACAAAGGGGATTAGTCAAAAGTAAAATACTGTTTGTCTTAAAAATTGAGAAGACAACATAGGAAAATCAGTGACTGCCAAAACACGAACAAATCTTTGATCTCAAATACCATCAGCAGTTATTATAAGTAAAGAGACATATAAAATTAGGCAAATTAACATCTATCGGCACTTGGAATGTCTGTTCGGATGGAACCATAAAGTTACGATGAAAATAACGACACAAGGTAACTAACAATAGAAGCACTTCTCAAACCTAAAAAGGCAATAAAAAATTGTCTAAAATTTCCAAGAAAAAATAACAAACTCAGTGGGACAAAAAAAGAGAAACAAATAGTGTTTCTCTCTTAGGTTTTATACTAATCTTTTATGGCTTCTATGAAACTCATAACATTCCAGAGTTTCACACGCGTGTATGGCGGCATATTTGGATCCTGTAGAATCTCATCAAGCAGAGACACAGCATTTGAAGCTCTAACTGCTGGAGTAAAACCGGGACTTTGTAACGCATCCATAGCGTCTTTGGCAGCACGTCGAATGTTTCGTGGAGTAGTACTGTCCTCTGAAACCTCACCAAGCACACCTAGGGCTTGTTGAATTTTAGCTTCATATTCTTCAGCTTTTTTCTTCCGCACCATTGTAAATCCCTTTTAATATTATAACTCGCAGTAACTAAGTTATATAAGCTTTTGATGTGTATTTAACTTTGAGGTTCTTAATTGCATTCAAAAAATGAGGATAACCCGATAAAGCGTATGGCAGATTTGCTACGACAAGGCGCGACACTAACAGATCTGTCATGTCCAGCATGCTTTGCGCCACTGTTTAGACTCAAAGATAATACACTTTGGTGTGAACAAGACCAAAAGAAAGTGATAATTGTAAAAGAAGATAAACAAACACAAAGGACATCTCAAACAAACACTGCTTATGATAATCTTGAGAACACTCTATTAACCAAAATTCAAACATTTGAAGATAAAATCGGAAAAACAGAAGATCTTGAAGAAATACAGAAACTAA
>JAIRJY010000017.1 GCA_031260365.1 Nitrososphaerota archaeon
TATAACGATGAAGGAATGAAACTTGTTGCTAAAAATTATCCACAGTACATGTTTTTTCATGAAATGCTTGGCTTAGAACTTGTAGGTATTACTGAAAAAGATATTTTGAAAATTCACAATCCACAAGAAAGACTCATAGAACTACTTAAACAAGACCAAACTGATGAGTTGCTTGCTGCGATGAAGAGAGTCTTAAAAATGGTCAGCAAACATTCGGGGCTTTCAACAAATGATTTTGGCGTTTTTGGCTCTATGTTGCACGAGTTTCATCATCCTAAATATTCTGATATTGACTTTGCCATATATGGAAAAGAACAGAACGCAAAAATGCAGCAGACTCTTCAGGAGCTTTACATGGATGAATCTTCAGGGTTAAGTAACGAGTTTACCTCTGAAAATGTTATGGATGGTAAACGGTGGCTTTTCACTAATTTTGATGTTAAAGATTTTATTTGGCATCAACGTCGAAAACAAATATACGGCATCTATGATGATCAAAAGTACAGTGGCAGGATCATAAAAACTGAATTTGAACCTGTGAAAACGTGGAATGAGATAGTAAATGAGTACAATCCAAGACACTGTATCACTAGAAGAGGTTGGGTTAAAATTAAAGCGCGTGTCACTGCGGATGATGATGGTCCATTTATTCCATCAGTTTATGAAATTGAGCCTTTAGAAGTTTTAGAAGGTCCAAAAGCTGCCGAAGAAGTTACGCGGGTGTTCTCATATATGGAAGAATTCCGTCAGCAAGTTCGTAGGGATGAAATTATTATTATTGAAGGTAATTTAGAAGAGGTGCAAACACCAGAGCCAGATGCTGAGGGTTGTTTCTATCAAGTTACCTTAACTTATTGTCCTCGGTATTATGACCAAGTGTTGAAAGTTCTGCATTAGACTGTTCTAAAACCATGTAGTCTTCAGGGTTACTGCCTAAAATCAGGCGGTAATAACTTTCACCGTTTTTTTTATTTGATACGTGTTCTATTTTTCCTTGAGCAGTTATTGTTTCACCATTTTCTGCTTGTTCACAGAATCTTCCACGGAAAGATGAAACCACTTTTATAGGTGTTAGTTTTGGTCCTTTTATGATTTTTACGTTTTCCAGTTGATAATTACATGGGGTGAAGAGGGCTTCTGTGTTGTTGCTGATTTTTGCGGTGATTTTTGCATATCCAACGTTATTGTAACATTCGTCACCATAGTGTTCATGGTGTTCATCCCAGTCTTTTACGAATCGTATAAAATAGTCTGTGCCTTGGTACATGCCTTGGAATGCTTTTCGTTTTTCCACTCTTTGAAAGTCTTCAAAACTCATGTGAGTATCTTTTGAGCGAAAATTATAAAGTGCTACAAGTTCTTTTTTTGTGTAGCTTTTGATGCGTGGGTGATCCTCTTTTAACATATGTTGCAAAACACTGTATGCTTTTCGAGAGTTTTTTTCTCCATAAATCAACAAGTCGATATCAGAGGTTTTAATTGTTAAACCTGCAAGAATTGAACCCGAAACACCAATAGCATTACAGGAAATGCCTGCAGCCTCTTGTAAATCAGCAGCAAATTGTAAAGCTTTTTCTTCGAAAGCATTTTGAGGCTGACCTGCCATGAGGCTTTCAAGTTTTTTTTGTGGATGAAAATGTTGAATTATCTCATCTACTGGAACCTCGCACATTGTTTCTCCGAAGACTTTATCATATATTATTAGGTGTGGTAAGTGTTCTCGTAAGAATTTGTATCGGTCACTAAGGCTGTAGACTTTGTCATAACTCAAGTTTTCGTTGCTACGGGAGCCTTTTTGGTTTGGGATATATCGTGGAAAAGCAACAATTTTGTCTTTAGGATGGTTTAAACCTTTTACATCAAAGATGACATTGCTTTTATGTTGAATAAAGTCGCCTTCGCGAGATAACATATTACGCCTCTCTAGGTCATATTTTTTTTACATAACGTTTAAACAATTCGCACCCTTTCAAAGTACTCTATGACATGTGTTGTTCAAAACTGTCAAAAAATGGTGAATATTAGTCGATGTTTACAGTTGGCAATTTTACTTGAAGTTAGTGCTGATAAACCTGGCAACGTAAATTTTACTTCAAGCTTCGATGGCACATGTAAGGAACATTTTTTTGCTTCCGCTATAGCTGCTGGACCCGCATTTCAAGAAGCTGCTAAAAGAGGAATAGCAATTGCTGAAAAAAAACGCGATGTTAACCAAGCAGGTTTAGGAGAACTTGTAAAGTTAGGTGTTAAAGAGATTATGGAATGGCAACATGGAGGTAACACCGTTTTAGGTACAATTATGTTACTAATGCCAATTGCTGTTGCTGCAGGTATGACGCCTACAAATGAGGGAGTTATTGGTATAGATTTAAAGTTTTTACGCGGCAATATTAACACTGTTATTTGTAACTCAACTGCACAGGATGCAGTTTATCTTTATGAAGCTATAGATTTGGCTATGCCAAATGTTTTAAACCAAGCTCCAGATTTAAACGTTAATGACCCAACTTCAAAGCAGCGTTTAATAGCTGAAAATATTACGCTTTATCAAGTGTTTAACATAGCCAAAGATTATGACGATGTTTGTAGTGAATGGATACGTAATTACCCTATTACTTTTGACGAAGCATATCCGTATTTAACAGAACACCTAACAAAAATTGACGGAAACGTTGCGGTTACAAATACTTTTCTAAAAATTCTG
>JAIRJY010000123.1 GCA_031260365.1 Nitrososphaerota archaeon
TTTAACTGAAATGGGTTATACTAAATTGTTGGGTACCGGGAAAATAACAAATGCTTTGACTGTTACTGTTTTAACTTGCTCCAAGTTAGCTGAAGAAAAAGTTACAAAAGCAGGTGGAAAAATAATAACGGCTTCCAAAACAACTGGAGAGTAATATTGACATATGGCCGGAAGATTCCTAAGTATATTTAAACCAATAGGTAGAATTCTGCCTGAAATAAAGAAACCTTCACGTAAAGTATCCTTTAATGAAAAAATCTTCTGGACAGCACTTGTTTTAATAATCTTTTTGGTCATGACTGAAATTCCACTCTACGGGATTGCACAGTCGGATTTTGACCAATTTGAACAGATGAGAGTTATTTTTGCCTCCAACAGAGGAACTCTGATGGAGTTGGGTATTGGTCCTATAGTGACGGCTGGGTTAATTCTTCAGTTACTTACGGGTTCTTCGATCATTAAATGCGATATGTCGAATCCTGAAGATAGAAGTCTTTTCACTTCAGCAAGTAAAGTTTTCTCTATACTATTAACTGCTGTTCAGGCTGGTGCTTACCTCCTGAGCGGTATGTACGGTCCACTTAATGCGCCAGTAATGCTTGTCGTATTACTACAGCTAATAGCTGCGGGTATAATTGTAATGCTTCTTGACGAATTAGTTCAAAAAGGCTGGGGTATCGGTAGTGGTATAAGTCTCTTTATCATGGCAGGTGTTGCTCAAACTATATTTTGGGCAATGTTCTCGCCAACATACGGTTTATTTGTAGGCTCATTAAACTCGTTGTTAAATAACCAACTAAGTACTCTTGAGTGGGTTGTGGGTTCGGTTGATAAACTTGTTCCATATACACTAATTGGTTTTATTTCTACTGTTGCTATATTCCTTGTAATTATTTACGTGCAAGGAATTCGTGTTGAGTTACCACTAACCTATGCAGGGTACAAAGGATTCCGTAGCAGATACCCAATTAAACTGCTATACGTGAGCAACTTGCCTGTTATCTTTGCGAGCGCATTATTTGCGAATGTGTTCTTCTTTACACAACTGTTATGGTCACGTGTTGGAAGTTCTGGTACGCTTGCAACTTGGTTCTTCCGAATTGTAGGTAATTATAGTCGAGGTGACAATGGTAACATTGTAAGTATTGGCGGTTTAGCGCATTATCTCTCTCCTCCATCAGGAATCTTAAATGTTGCAGCTGAACCATTACGTGCAGTGGGTTATCTTGGTATATTGCTAGTTTTCTGTGCATTCTTCTCGTTAAGTTGGCTTGAAATCGGTGGTTTAGGTCCCAATAAAGTCGCGAAACAACTAATGGATAGCGGCATGCAAATCCCTGGATACAGACGCAGTGAACGGCCAATTGAACAAATACTAAGACGATACATTCCAGTAGTTACGGTGCTTGGCGGTTTAATAGTTGGGTTAATAGCTGGATTTGCGGATTTCCTAGGAGTTTTCGGTTCAGGTACTGGTATATTGCTAACAGTAGGTATCATCTATCAGTATTACGAACTACTAATGCGTGAGAGAGCTGCAGAAATGTTCCCTGCGTTCAGAAGCATACTGGGCGAATAACCTACCCTAGTTTCTTTTTTTAGCCTCAATTTTTATTTTATTTTTTCTCTCGTTCGTATTCGCCTGTTTTTATTTTGTCTATAAGCAAACCAACAAATTCTATTGGCCACACATCATCACATACATCGTTTGTGAGGATATTTTTTTTATTAAAAAATGATATTAAATCGTTTTTTAAAAGTAAAATAAGCATAAATTTGTGCCCGTAAGTCTGCTTGAATAAGGAATATTTTGAGGACTGTTTAATGTTCATTTCGTAATGTGGTTCCAGAACAATTTTTCTACCGTTAATTTCTTTATCTAAAATAAAATCTGGTGTATACCGGTCTCCTGGTAATGGGAAAGTTATTGTTTCGTATCCAAATGGGATGTGCATTCGCATTAACATCCGCGCGGTTTCTTTTTCCCACCCACTCTTATACCGACTTAGTTTTTGGTAGTGTACTTGTGGTTGACCTGTAACTTTTTGAATTTGCTCAAAAAACTGTAAAGCCTCTTTTAATGTACTTCTGTTAAACTTTTTACGTTTAAGCCATCTGCCTAAAAGAAAAAATGGGTAATCTGCTTTTGTTGGATCAGACGGGAATATTTTTTTAGCATATTCAGTGATTTTTAGTTGCGTATTTAGCTCAGTGTTCTCGTCTTTCCATATGTATGGCGTGGCGGAAGTTATTAAGCCTAAACTTGTTGCAACACTAATGTTTTCTCTGGTTAGTGGTATCAGTAAATCTTTTGGGGCGTATTGTTTAAAAATTTCAAGATCTGGTTCTGGACGAACCATCCAGCGCATGTATGTCCACGCTTTGTTTTTATGGATACCCTTCATTTGTTCGATGCTTCTGGTTAATACGTCCACAAAGTCTTTAGGGTTGTCAAATTTTGTTGTGTAACGTATTAAATCTTTTTCAGCTTTAAATTTGACAAAAACGTTTACTGCTGCTAAAGTTTCAGAAATAGCTTCTTTGCGTGGACCAAGATAATTGTAAAAACTGTATTTTTCAATTTCTTCGCTAAACAGGTGTGCTTTGGTGATTTCAAATAGTCGTGTAGTTCCAAATTTTTCGTGTAAATTAATGAGTAGATTTCTGGCGTTTTCTGAGAAACCTACCATTTGGTCGTCAAGAATTGATGCGGCAAATAAAAAATAGTGTGCTGTTTTCTTTTTCTCTTCATAATCTTTTGAGTATGGATTAAACAGTAATCGTGGACTCATTCTTCTGTCCCACTGGATATCCGCGATGTTAACGTTAGTTTTTACAAATTTTGCCAGTAAAGCGTGCAGATCATCAGTTATCATTATTTGTCTTTTTATATATGTGTATTCAGCTTTTAATAATTAACTATTACTGTTATCTAATTAAATTGTTGTCTGTTGTTGTTCCATATTTTTGGGTAGTGCGTTTTGAAAATAAAAAAACTTGTGTGTTGCAGGTAGAATAAGTAAAAACGGTTATAAACAAGGAAGAACGATACGCATACACTATAAGTATAAAGTGGATGCGCATGGCAGATTTATTATGGATTACAGTTGTACCTGTTGTGACAGTGTTTCTTATGGTTGTTGCATTTGTAATGACCGTTGTTAGTCAGTCTATTAATCGGGTAGTTATCAGTCACTTTCTTGGTTGGAACAGGTATCATGAAATACGAAGAGAAGTGTCTGCTTTTAATAAGGAACGTATGGCAGCTACACGTGCTAATGATCAGAAACTGCTTGAGAAGTTGAAGAAGAAAGAATCACAAATTAATGCTTTAAATGCTAAAATGATGAAGCCACAAATGATAACTATGGTTATGTCTTTTTTTACTCTTATCCCTTGGTTTTTGATGCGAAATTATTTTGTGAATATACCTGTAGCTTATTTGCCTGGTTTTGAAAATGGTTTATCATTACCATTATTTGGTCTCGCTATTGCTCCTGGAGGCGGTCTTTTCTTATTAGCTTGGTATTTACCTGTGTCATTTTTCGTTTCTACGTTGATGCAGCGTGTTTTGGGTACGATGCCTATTGAGTAGGTAGGTTTACTGTATGTCTCTCGATAATCCTTCTCAATGTGTTGCTCGTACGCCTTTTCTTCTTTGTATCTCTGGAATGGCTGGTACGGGTAAAAGCACGCTTTCTAAGAAAATAGCAAAACGATATAATTTAAAGTGTTATTCTGGTGGTGATGCTCTTAAAGAGTTGGCTAGAGAGGCTGGTTGTGTGATAACTGGTGAGGGTTGGTGGGAGAGTCCTGATGGTTTAAACTTTTTAGAACGGCGTGTTAATGATCCTCAATTTGATAAGTAAGTTGATAGTAGGCTGCTTAATTATGCAAAGTTGGGTGATGTGTTGCTGGATAGTTGGACTATGCCGTGGTTGCTTACGGGCGGTTTTAAAATTTGGTTGATGGCTTCTTTTGATAAACGTGCGGCGCGGGTGGCTGAGCGTGATAAGATGACTTTTGAACAGGCTTATGCTGTTCTTAAGGAAAAAGAGACTCAGACTAAATATATCTATAAAAAGCTGTATGGGTTTGATTTAGGTGAAGATTTTACTCCTTTTAATTTTATTTTGGATACTGATAATTTAAACGCTGATCAGGTTTTTGAGGTTCTTTGTAGAGTGATTGATAATATTGTTTGTTGTTGTCAATCTTGAGTATTTT
>JAIRJY010000144.1 GCA_031260365.1 Nitrososphaerota archaeon
CGGAACCACACTTAAAGAAAAGTTAGTAGCTGAACAAAAAAGAACACTGGAATTTCTAGACCTATTCGACAAAATTGGCTATCCAAAAGTACTCTGGACACACGGCGACGTTTCAGCAATTCGAACAGCATTTGGACTTAAAATTCCAATAGTATATGCCAACGACACCGTTTTTGCATACGCCGTAGCTAAACTAGCTTGCCCATTGGTAGATTATCTTATAGCACCAAAATGTTTTGGTAAGTCATGGAGCAAATTTGGCATCTCTAAATCACGAATTATACATTATGACGGGCTAGAAGAGTTAGCATATGTAGGCACAGAATTTAAAAAACCTAAATGCCTAAAAAGCCTTGCCAAACAAAAAAAGCCAATTATACTTTTCCGTGATGCGGAATACCAAGCAGTATACTGTAAAGACGTTAAAGTGAACACTGAAAAATTGCTACAAGAACTTGCTAAACTAGGTACAGTTATTTGCCTACCACGTTACGAAGGCGAAATAACAAAACTTGAAAAAATTTCTAACGTTTGGGTTCCACCAGAACCAGTTTTAACAGCACAACTAATACCCTACATTGATTTGATGGTAGGAAGTGGCGGAACAACCTGCCGTGAAACAGCACTTTACGGAATTCCAACGATAAACTTTCATTTCTGGGATGTACAGGCACAGTATTTATACCGAAGAGGTTTTCCGATACAGGTTAACCGTAGTAACAAACGCATCATTGCTGAAGCAAAGAGAATGTTATCCAACCCACAAAAGATAGATACAAGAAAACCACTAAACGAACTCGAGTCGCCTATATCAATGTGGACTAAGTATGTTGAGCTAAGTTTACAAAACAAAAATAGTGTGAATTAAAATGCAAAACCAAACAGACATCACAGTTGTTGTGTGGAAAAAACTCTCTCGCCGTTCCGAACTTCTCACACAGGCACTTAATGGAAAAATGTTATTTTTAAAAGACAATTTACTCTACATCAGAGCAGCATTTAAATCACTTAAAAGTATTTTACACCAAAAACCTCGAGTTTTGTTGCTTCAACTTCCTCAAGGACCGTTACTTCTAGAAGCTTACTTTCTTAAAAGGCTTATTGGTTGCAAAATCATAGCTGATGTACACACTGGTTTTCTGATAAACACCGACTGGAAAGGTTTAATCTTAAATGCGCCATTTGTAAAACTGTTAGCATTCGCTGATGTTATTGTAGCTCACAATGAAATCCAACTAGAGATCATTCCAAAAGACGCTAGAAACAAAACAATTGTTGTTTATGACCCATGGAATTTTATCGCCACAGGAAACAAAAGAGACAAACAGGAAAACTATATGGTTTTTCCAGCGTCGTTTGCTTCAGATGAACCACTTAAAGAGGTAATTGAAGCAATAAACGCGTCTGAGTACCCTTTGAAACTTTATATTACAGGCGATTGGAAACGTGCACCTGAACTAAAAAGATATACGTCAGAAAAAATCCAGTTTACTGGTTTTCTTTCTAACAAAGAATTTGATAATTTACTATCAAACGCCTCAGCGGTAATCACCGGAACAACGCGTGAATATACCACTTTAATGTCAGCTTGGGAGGCAATCGCATATAATAAACCACTTGCGATAACGGCGACCAAAACACTAAAAGCTATATACGCACATTATGCAGTCTTCTATGACTGGAAAAACAGGCAGAGCATAATCAGAGCACTTCAAGAAATAAGCATAGCAAAACCAAATCCGAAAAACAGAGAAGCACTTGAACAAAAAACAGTACAAAACCTCAACCAACTAAAACAAAAAATGATGGTTTTTTAGAGGAAACCACGTTTCTCCAGAGTTGCAACAAAATTTTTCTTGAAATTATACGAACTAAACATTTTTGTTCGTTCAGCAATATCATTTGGTTTCACATTACTTTGTAACGCATCATTTATGGCTTTAACACATTCCTCAATGTTGTTGTAAAAAAAACCATAACTGCCTGCAATCTCTTTAGGTCCACCACTATTATGCACAACTGGAATACAACCAGCAGCCATAGCTTCAGCCACACTTATACCAAAAGATTCACCAATTCTACTATGGAGATAAATCTTTGCCTTACCCAACAAGGCAATAACATCAGCACGCGTAGCATTAGCAACCAAGTTCACATTATCAGGCTTTAACGAGTTTATTTTATCATAGTACGGATCATTTGAGTGCTTACGACCAACTAGCACAAATTTGACATTAGGCATTTGACCAGCAACCTGAATAATCAATTCATAATTTTTAGCTGGAACAAAACGACCTACTGAAATAACCAGAGATTCTTTCTGCGCAGGCATAAAATCTTCTACATCAACAGGCGGATAAACCAATTCAGCTTCTCGTCCGTAATACTCCCTAATAGCGTTTTTAGTATAGAGACTGTTGCACAGCAACAAATCAGTTCCCTTCATTTGTCGTTTAAGCTGGAAAGTAACGGCTAAATAGAACAAATACCAGAACCAACGATATCTACTATTGGATTTTTGCATACGAGTTAAGTTTTCGGGAAAATGCAGATACATAACACGTTTTTTACCGACTCCAATAAAATACATTGGATCCTGAGTACCAATTTCTAGATTCACTTTACCGATTCTTCTACGTATTTTGCCCTTCAGCTGTAAGTGACGAAACAAGCGGTGGTGTGTTTGAAAACGTTTAGGCTTAAAATCTGTTGCGAAATCATAACGGATCTGTTTTATACCTGAAATTAACAAATTATCAAACATATTTCCTGAGGGCAATTCACCAAGCAAAAAACAGTCTTGTTTTTGTTCAATCAGAGATTCGAGAACTTTGAGCAACACCTCTTCAGCTCCGCCAACATCATTAAAGTACGGGTGAACAACAAGAATTTTTTTAATAATCCCATGCTGTGAATTATCGTGAACATTCCTATTCATTTTAATCACCTATAATTTACATATACTACTACATATTAAACCGTAACGCCCGCCTGTTTGGTTAGTATTAAAATAGTTCACGTTTGAATATTATATATTTATGAGTCGTCCGAAAGGGTTGTGTGCATTTCCACTGTTTTAGAGTGACAAAATGTTTTACGGGCTAAACGTTTAAGTCTTGTACGAAACGTTAGATGCATGCGCTTAATTCTCGGCGTATTTCTCTTAACCCGTACACAAAATATTCCGCGATATGACATCATGATAGGCAAAGTTATCATCCAAAAACCGCTGTGATTCCCACATTTAACCTTGATAGTAATACTATAGCAATTTAACTTTTTATAGTCTGTAGCCGCAGTGTTTTATCCATCCTTTAACGTCAGTAATTGTTATGGTGTCTAATGCTTGTGAAAATGCTTCAAGTTCTCTACAGCTCTGGCGTTTACTTTGCGCAAATAAGCCTTAATCTTTTGACCACATAAACTCTATCGGATTAAAATCCGACGAGTAACGTGGCAAAAACTCCACCACAACACCTTCTCAAACAAAGGATCCAACACACCTTAACCTTGTGTACAAAAGAATTATCCAACACAAACACATCCCCAAACATTAACACAAGTGCCAAAACCTCCCTAACATAAGCACCAAAAACCTCGCCATTAAGCGTACCCTTAAAAGTAAACGACACCACAACACCCCAAAACCAAGTATACCCATAATAGATGTACGCTCAAAACGAACATCAGGCACGTACTCATATAGATTCGTTCATTAGAAAAAGCTCGCCCATAAAGACAAATATACCACAATTTACACTAACCCTCGTCGAACCAAAAAACATGTCCCACATCCAACTCTTTCTGGGTATTGCGAAGTTTCGCGTTCTTCCGCTATGTCGACGCGATTTTGGTTTTTTGGATAGAGATTTTTTTTAAAGGTTAGACCATGTTTTTTGAGACGTTTACAAGAGCGGCTTGACTTAAATGCAGATTAAATACTTCGATTATTTCTTTTAGGGTTGAGTCGGGTTGTTTTTTGATTTTTGTTAAAATGTTTTCCATGGCTTGAGGGTTGATTTGGGTTTTCTTCCACAGTTTAGTGGTTCGGGTTCATAGTAGCCTTGTTTTTGGTATTTACTCCAAAACACGTTCTACAGTGCGTACACAAATAAGTAACCATTTTGCTATATCTTCTTTGTTTTCGCCAGCCTGCATATGTTTAACAATGGCGGATCTTTTTTCATTCGATATCGGCTTGGGCATACAATAACCCCCAACAAACACAACACACCACTCGACTACAAAAAGTTAAACCGCTACAGCGCATCCGCTGATGTTGAACCACTTTTTGATATGCCAGGTTCGTTGCGTTTTTTAACAGCAATTCAAATTCCCCCATTTCCTTGCCACCATATTACAGAACAGGGCGGCGCTTGTCAATACATTAGATAGCGTGACACGAGCGGTTGCAACTCATCTCCACACTATCTACAAGAAATCCGCGGATTCCATCCGTTCCATCGGCATGTTTTACAAAAACCTTTCCCGCTTTATACAAATTGCCCAAAAAAAGCTGAATTATTTTGGGCAATAATACGCTTACAATCTGTATGGTT